>NZ_JAERJY010000085.1:0-14813 GCF_018257375.1 Providencia sp. JGM181
TAATAAGAGATATATTTTGGTGGGTAAAATCTGTTTTTTAATTAAATTAATTCGGGAAAATCGTGTTGGATTAAGATTAGTACAATAGAATTGATGATGGGAATGAAGTGTAATTCTGGGATGCTTTAAAGTAATTTAAAAATTAATTTTTATCAAGCTAATAACTGAGAAATAGGGGAATATTAAATACATTCCCCAATCATGGTATAAGCTATTTCTTCACTTTATGGACGATATCAAAATATTTGGTTTTATCATCCTGTGATGGGTAAATTCGGTAAGTATATTCTTCCGGTGTCACGGTCACGTTTTCAACTACACGAGTAAACAGGACTTCACCTTTGTCATCTTTTGCAGTTAATGAGCGGGTTTTACCATCTTCGCTGAATGACCAATCACCCTGCATTTTTGGCGCACCCTCAAGGGTTAGCATCTTAAAAGTACCATCAGGGTAATACTCTGCAAGTCCAAAAAAGTTCGCCACTTGTTTATCTGTTGCAGGCACCTCTTTTTTATCTTGATCGACAGCTTGAGTGGTTACCCAGACTTTATCAATCATAATCTCTTCATAGGCATTGGCTTTTTTTGCGCTAACAGCTTGTTTTGCAACAGGCGCTGTTGAGTTAGCTTGAGCCGTAAAAGCAGCAGTGGTGGACATCACAATCAGGGCGGCAATAATCGGTTTTAATTTCATAAGAACTCCATTTATTAAGATTAGAAATGTGAGTAACAAAATCGAACAGGTCTTCATCATTAATTAAACAGCGAGCAAAGCAAAGGTAAGAATTATGATTAATTATTAAAAATGTAAGCTTACGTTGGGTTATGTATTCAAAGAAAATAGGCATCAGCAAACAAAACTCGGCTTATCCCATGTAATTTTTCTGTTAAAAACAGTATTAAATAGAAAGTCGAAATAAAATTATAGCTAAGCTATCTAATCAGTGTTAATTCAGATTTATATTTTGGTCGGTTTACCATGAAAAATTTACAAATACTTGTTTATACGGATTGTCTGATCTCAATCAAATACGTTGGATTTTGCCTGTAGAAAGGGGTTATACGGAGAATTTTCTGGTGATTTCAGATGTATTTTGTCTTAGATCATGTTATTTTTCTGTGAAATTTTCATCTCCAAGCCACTTTGCCATTTTTTGCATCTTTTGTAGGCAAAAAAAGGGCGATACTTTAACTTATAGGTTTAAGTAAAAACACATGGGCTTGAGTAAAAGTAATTGAATCAACAGGATTTTAGCTATGGCAGTAAGAGAAATTATTGAAATTCCAGATGAAAGATTGCGTATTCAGTGCAGTCCCGTTACGGATTTCGCAGCAGTACAAACATTGGTCGATGATTTAATTGAAACCATGTACAGCACTGACAACGGTATCGGGTTGGCGGCAACGCAAATCGCCGAAACCAAAGCTATTATGGTGATTGATATTTCGGAAGAACGTAATCAGCCAATGGTATTTATCAACCCACAAATTATTGAGAGCGAAGGGGAGACGAGCTATCAAGAGGGTTGTTTATCTGTACCAGATGTTTACGCTGATGTACCACGCTTTTTGCGTGTGAAGGTGAAGGCGTTTGACCGTGACGGCAAGGAGTTTGTTGTCGACAGTGACGAGTTTTTAGCGATTGTCATGCAACATGAAATTGACCATTTAAACGGTAAAGTGTTTATTGACCACTTATCCACGTTAAAGCGCAATATGTTGTTGAAAAAGCTTAAAAAGCAGCAGAGATTAAAACAGCAGTAAAGGTTAAAATAACAGTAAATCCCGTCTATTTTACGGCTTCCCGAGACCCAACAAGTGTGATTCGGGGAGCTGCTATTGTGTTCTTGGTGCCAATTGAGTTGTCCTATTAAGTTAAGCGTCAGGTTAACTGCCTGACACTTTACCGTTTACTCGAGAGGTTTAATAACCCTTGGAGCATCGGGTTGATCAAATTGGCCGTAGCTATTATTCAACACCTTTTGTTGGTCGAGCTGTTTGATTTCTTTACTTAAAAAATTCAAATGATTTTGTAAGTGTTCTTTTGTCACTCGTTCGTTTTCAATGATCTGGTGTAGTAACTGCACAAAGTCGTCAGTAATAGGTTGTTCCTGCTCATATTCTTGAGTCAGAGCCGTTAAATTCTCAACGGCAAGGACATATTCAGTTTCTCGGGAGATTAATGACTCCCATTCCCCTGATTGTGCGAGCGAAACTAAGTTTTCACTTAATATTAAGACATTACGATATATTTCAAGTAAATAGAGAGGATTTTTATTGTCCACCTGGTTATCTTTCATCCACATTTGCACCGATTTGTTGCCATGCAGAGGCGATATCGGAGAGTAATTGGTAAACTTCTTGGACATAAGTCACGTTGTTTTCTATGTTGGCGCGGAGCAATTGCCGCGTCATGTATTCATACAAACTTGCTAAATTTTCAGCAAGTTCGCCACCAGCTTCGTAATTTAGCGATTGTTTTAATCCCGTGTCAATGATGTCGATTGCTTTTGAGATTTCTTTACCCTTTTCAGCAATGTTTCCCTGCTCCATAAAAATCTCTCCCCGTTTAAGGGCACTTAAGGCCCCTTTAAACAGGATTTGGATCAGTTGATACGGGGTCGCATTGGCGATTTCACTCTCCAAACTGACCTGCTGATAGGCTTGATTAGCTTTACGTTGATACATGCGGTTAACCTAAAAGTCTGCCTAATGAACTGCTTGTGCTGTTCAGTGAACTCATCATCTTATCGAGGTTTTGGAACTGACGACGATAGATATCCATGGTGTTTTCAATTTGTTTATTGGTTTGCTCGATACGTTTATCGATGCTTTTCTTTTTCTTCTGTACGCCATCTGTGGCGTTATGCAGCGTACCTTCTTTACTATCTAAGGTATCCTTTAAGAAATTAAAGTTTTCGGTCGCAAATCCAGTCTTTTCACCGTCACCGGCAAAGAATACTTTTACGCTTGATGGGTTATCTTTTAGGGCACTATCGAGTTTTTTATTGTCGATTTCTAACGTGCCATCCAGTTTTTGCTTAATCCCCATTTTATTCAGCAGGTTCAGTTCGCCGCTATCTTGTGGACTACGCACTTGAGTACGCAAGGTGCTTTGAATTGCACGCAAAGTGGAATCACCAATTAATGGACCATTAGTTTTATCCGGTGCAGTACCTTTTTCAGTAGGGGTATATTTAGTGAGTTCTTTAGCTAAGCTTTGGAATTCATTATAGGCATCCACCCATGCTTTGATTTTCGCTTTAGCAGGCTCAATATCTTCAGAGATAATTAAATGTTCTGATTTGCTATCTTCACTCTCTTTCTTTAAAGACAGAGTTAAACCGGGAAACAGGTCTTTGGCTTCGTTAGTTTGCGATTCAAGGTCAAAACCGTCGATAGTTAATAGTGCGTTTTGTGGTGGAACTTTTTGATCCATACCCGTAGTAGCATCAGTGTTTAATGTCACTTTGCCATTTGTATCAATTTCAGATTTAACGTTTAACATGGCGGCTAAATTACTATCACCTTCCACATTGATGCTAATTCGGTTATCGGTTCCGGCTTTTTTCGAAGTAACCACTAAGTGGTATTGATTGTCTTTATCTTTAATAACGGAAGCTGAAACGCCTTTATCGGTTTTATTAATGGCGTCCGCAATTTCGATTAATGAAGTATGTTCATTATCGAGTTTGATAACAATTTTATCTTTATCTTCTTTTTGTGAAGGCTGGGTAATTGTAATCGTTCGTTCTGTTGCGCCGTTACCTAGTAATTTTTTATTATCATCAACACCTTTTGTTGCAATAGTTTGTGCTTTTGCCAGTTGATTGACTTTAACATCATGTACACCCGCAATAGCCTTACCATCAGTTTTTACATCAAAGGCTTTATATTCACCACTCACTTTAGTGGTGCTGATGTCTTGATATTTTTTGAGATCTTCCGCCGCTTTTTTCAGTTTTTCTAATGAAGATTGCATCTTACCAAATGCACTGATTTGCGCATCATAGCTGGCTTTCTGTTGTGTTAATGGGTCGAGACGGCGTCTTTCCATTGCCTCTAATTGATCCATTTGCACATTTAAGTCTAAGTTAGCCCCGATACCGAGTGTGGATATGCCTGCCATAAATCTCTCCTGAATATAAACCCTGAAAATAAATTCGTATTTAGTCCTTTATCGGCGAATTGGGGAAAAATATTAGACTATTCTGCGAAATAATAATGGAAGGAGTTAAACCGTAAAAAGCAGGTAATTAGGCTTATTGAATAAAAATGATAAGGACATTAACCATAATCGAAGGGTTTAATAAAAAATTTAGTTTGAAAAAAGCTGATTCCAGTGCGCTTTTGTCGTTACTCGTGAAAAATTTTTATAAAAATGGCTAAAGGGGTTTTGGGTACCGCCGATAATGTTATTGCTGACAAAATTTACTTAACAGAATACTCGTCATACTTCGCGCCGTATCGGTGTTGGCTGCACTCAGTCACCCTAGTCACATACTTCAGTATGCTCCTAGGGATACCTTCGCTGGCCGCCTAGATACAGCACGAATTATTTAGAGTATTAACACTGTATTATATTGAATAATAAAGGACATACATTATGGCACAGGTCATTAACACTAACATTCTGTCTCTGACTACTCAGAACAACTTAAACCGTTCACAAGGCGTACTGGGTACTGCGATTGAGCGTTTATCTTCTGGTTCACGTATCAACAGCGCAAAAGATGACGCTGCGGGTCAAGCAATCGCTAACCGTTTCACTGCAAACGTTAAAGGTTTAACTCAAGCTGCACGTAACGCAAACGACGGTATTTCTATCGCACAAACCGCTGAAGGTGCAGTTAACGAAATCAACGATAACTTACAACGCGTTCGTGAACTGACAGTTCAAGCACAAAACGGTACTAACTCTAAGAGCGACATCGAGTCTATCAATAAAGAAGTTCAAGCTCGTATGGAAGAGATCAACCGTATCTCTGAACAAACTCAGTTTAACGGCGTAAAAGTATTAACGAAAGACACTAGCATGAGTGTTCAAGTAGGTACTAACGATAAAGAAACTATCTCTATCGGCCTGAAAAAAGTAGACAGCGAAACTTTAGGTTTAACTGGTTTTGATGCAAGTTCTGGCAAAACAATGGGTAAAGAAATTTCTTTATCTGACCTTGATAAAATGGGTGGGCCAGTAGGTAACCCTGTAGGTGACGGTGCTAGTGATACAGCACTGAAGGCAATGAAATTCAAAGTAGCAGGAACTGATGCTACTTTCTCTGAAGCTAAAGTTTATCAGAAACTTAATGATAAAGGCGAAGCTGACGGTAACAAAGTATATGTAGTTGGTAAAACTTCAGATGGTAAAGAACATACAGTAGAGACTGAATTCGCTGTTACTGATGGCGCTGCTGGCGCTGCATCAACAATTAAGTTTACTGATAATAAAATTGAAATGACTGAAAAAGAGTTATCAGTGTTCAAACCATTAGAAACTTTAGACAAAGCATTAGCGCAAGTTGATAGCTTCCGTTCAGACTTAGGTGCTATCCAAAACCGTCTGCAATCTACTATCAACAACCTGAACAACTCTGTTAACAACCTGAGCGCAGCACGTAGCCGTATCCAAGATGCTGACTTCGCTACAGAAGTTTCTAACATGAGCCGTGGTCAGATTCTGCAACAAGCAGGTACTGCTGTGTTAGCGCAAGCTAACCAAGTTCCACAGGGTGTGTTAAGCCTGTTACGTTAATTCGTGAATCGAGCTTTCTATTAAAGACCAGCTTTGCTGGTCTTTTTTTTGCCCGTTATACTTCGCGCCGCAGCGTTGTTGGCTGCACTAAATTACCCTAGTCACATACTTCAGTATGCTCCTAGGGATAATCCAGCTTGCCGCCTAGCTGCAACACGAATTATTTAGGGCGCGCTTTGGCATTGTTGGGGTCAAAGGTAAGGTCAAGGGCAAAAGAAAAAGTAAAAAATAGACTCAAAAAATATTGGGCTTCATCAAATTTATTTAGGATAAAAAGAATAACGGCTGATTTAGTGCCTTACTCTGCGGATTGAAATTACGCGTAACACAGATAATGGCTACCTTTAGTTAAAACTTGAAGGGTGATTCAGGTTGTGAGTGATTTATATACTGCCGAAGGTGTCATTAATAAAAATAGCCTATGGGAGCGTTATTACCCTCTAATACGCCATGAAGCCCTGAAACTGCAAGTCCGACTTCCTGCCAGCGTTGATATCGATGACCTAATCCAAGCGGGTGGCATCGGGCTACTCCACGCATTAGAACGTTTCGATGCCTCATTAGGTGCCTCTTTTGCCACATACGCTGTGCAGCGGATCCGCGGATCCATGCTCGATGAACTGCGTAGCCGTGACTGGGTTCCCCGTAGCGTGCGTCGCCAAGCGCGAGAAATGACCAAAGCCATTGGTGAACTTGAGCAAAGCCTTGGGCGCAGTGCGACGGAGCCAGAAATTGCCAAAGCGCTGGATATCGATTTGGCGGAATATCGCCAAGTGCTGCTGGATACCAACAATAGCCAACTGTTCTCCTACGATGAATGGCACGAAGTGCATGGGGAAAGCTGCGAACCTTCAATGGATGAAGATGATGGCGGCAACCCACTGAGCTTACTGATGGAATCCAGCCTGAAAGACCAAATCGTGGCGGCAATAGAACAATTGCCAGAGCGCGAAAAAATGGTACTGACGCTGTATTACCAAGAAGAGCTGAATTTGAAGGAGATTGGCGCGGTGTTGGAGGTGGGGGAGTCACGGGTGAGTCAATTACACAGCCAAGCCATTAAGCGTCTTCGTTCTAAGTTGAGATCGTAGCTCGTCATACTTCACGCTGTGACTGTGTTGGCTTCATAAGCTAACCCTAGTCACATACTTGTGTATGCTCCCAGGGCTTAGCGTATTCGCCGCCTTATCACAACGCGAATTATTTAGAGCTATGTTTGGGTAAGGGCAAAGTCAAAGGCAAGGGAAAAACCAGAATATTTTAAGATTTCATTTTGTCTAGAAAGCTTTTGGCGGAGATATGCCAGGTGTTTGGGCAGGGATTGAAGCCGAGTTTGGGGTAGGTGTTTTGGGAGTCGGGGGTAGAGCGAAAAATTAAATGACACTCGGGGGGAAGCTCCTCGGCGGTTAGGCGCAGCAAATGCTTACCGACACCTTGGTGAAGATACTGTGTATCTACTGCAATTTCAGAGATATAGCAGCAAAAACTAAAATCCGTGATCGCGCGAGCGAAACCCACCACTTGCTCATCCACCCAAGCACTAATCAACAAATCCGCATTATTTAACATCGAATCCAGCAACGCGACATCGTCAGTGGGCACAAACGTATCCAGTGGGGATTGCTTTAGTAAATTCAAAAAATCATCCACCGAAATCGAATGGTTCACTTTATACGTGATGTGGCTATTCACTGGCTCCATGTCATTCCCTCTTAAATAAAAACGCTAATATAGTTTTAGCTCGAAATCATGAAAATTGCCTGTTTTTCTTTGTATTTTTGCGTAATGACATCGAGCTATTTGATAGGAAATAGTGGAATCAATAAATAAAAGTGCAGAAATAGTCACTATAGATATTAACAAATAGTCAATCAATTGATTTTATAATTAATTTACAATAAGTAATTGATAGATAATAAATTATAAAAATCAAAAATAGATTTTATACACCAATGGGTTGTAAGTGAATATAATGCCAAATTATGCATTCACAGTAGGTATCCATATGTTCAAAAAGGTTATTGTTGTCTTTTTTCTTGTTTTCTGTGCTCCTTTTGGCTTTGCCACCGACTTGTCATTTAAAGAAAAATCACCCGTTGATCGCCTATATCATGAAAACTACCAAGGAATGGACTCACTGCGGGAAGAGCAGAAGTTCAAATTTGACCCTAAATTAAAAATTGCTCAGCAAGATCGTAGCTACCAATCGCTACTCGAACAGCGGGATGAAGATGAAAAGTCCTTGCTCAATCACATCCGCCCTTGTGATATCAACCCAACGGCAGCAGGCTGTCCGGGGCATTTATCGTGGATGAACAACCCGCGCGAGCTTCAATCCATGCTAGAGCAAAAATATCAGAATGAATAATTAGTATTTCCCGTGTTGCAAACAAAAGGCGCTTATTGAGCGCCTTTTGCATTGTTTAAATAATCAGCTCGCCATTAATTTCCTTCTGGAAAGGTCAATGTTGCTCCCGGTGCTTCACGGCTTAAATGAATAAAATTCAAATGCTTTTCATACTGGTCGAGGATATCGCTGATCACCTGCTCTTTGGTGTAGTCCATTAAATCGTTGGCTTGGGTGCCTTCCCACAAGTAAGTCTCAAGGCGGTAATAGTGGGATTTACCGGAGCGAGCGCGGTAGGTAAAGCTTGGCACCGTATAGCGACGTGGCCAGATTTGGTAGATAAAACTTTGCTCTTCTTCTAAATCGACCACTAACTCTAAATGGTTAAGTCGCTCTTCTTCGGCAAGAGGATAGATCGCAAATTCCACCTTCGCGCCACGCAATTCCAATTCTTTAGCTACATCTTGCATCGCAGGAATACAGACTAAATCTAACATCCGTTGGGTATAGGTGGTGCCTGGGAAATTCATCACGCGTCCCAGACGTTGTTTCCACTTAATGGGCTCATTACCATACAGCGGCGCAGGGGCATTGGTATTAATGGCACTGACGCGGCGATAATCTTCAAACCGTAATGACTTATACAGCCCCGCCATAATAAAGAAGATTACAAAACTAAACGGCAGCCCCATAATCACGGTGGTGTTTTGCAGTGCGGGTACCCCATCGGTCATTAACATTCCAAGAGTGAGTAAACCAATGGCAACTGACCAGAAAACCCGTAGCCAATTAGGTGAATCACTGTTTATATCGCTCAGTTTGGAGGTGAAATTCCCCAGCACTAGTGAGCCAGAATCTGCGGACGTCACGTAAAATAGTAAGCCTGTAATGGTGGCAACGGAGGCGGTTAATCCAAACCCGGGATATAACTCAAGTAGGGAATAAAACCCTTTTTCGGGAGCCTCTAATACCGTTTCGGCTAACGCTTTATTGCCATGAATAATTTCATACAGAGCGCTATTACCAAAGATAGATAGCCAAAGTAGCGTGAAGACAAACGGGATGATCAGCGTGCCAATCACAAATTGGCGAATGGTGCGACCACGGGAAATTCGCGCCAAAAATAACCCAACAAAAGGCGACCATGCTACCCACCATGCCCAGAAAAACAGCGTCCAGCTATTCATCCAGTCAGTCGGTCTATCAAACGCAAAACTGTTCAGGGTCATACCCATAAAACGGTTCACATAATCCCCGACGTTGAGTACCAGCGCGTTGAGCAAAAATTCCGTATCCCCCACAAATAAGATAAACAGGATCAGCCCCAATGCTAGCAGCACGTTGAGTTCCGAGAGAATACGGATCCCTTTATTGACTCCCGATGTAGCGGAAATTACCGCCATGATCACCGAAAGGAAAATCAGTCCACCTTGCACCGTTAGCCCTTGGGGAAGGTCAAACAGCACTTTTAGCCCGTAATTGAGCTGCACCACCCCAATACCGAGGGTGGTGGCGATACCGAAAATCGTCCCGAGCACGGCGGCAATATCGACGGTATGACCAATCGGTCCGTTAATCCGATTACCAAAAATCGGATATAGGGCAGAACGGATGGTTAACGGCAAATTATAGCGATAACTAAAGTAACCGAGCGCAATACCCATCAAGGCGTACATTGACCAGCCCGTGAGTCCATAGTGAAACAGTGTCCACACCATCGACTGACGAGCCGCTTCAAGGGTTTCGCCTTCACCTGTTGGCGGTAACATATATTGAGTGACCGGTTCAGCCACCGAGAAAAACATCAAATCAATGCCGATCCCCGCGGCAAACAGCATCGCCGACCAGCTGAGCAAACTAAATTCCGGTTTGGATTGTTCCGGTCCCAGTTTGATGTTTCCAAAGCGCGAGGTGGCGATAAAAATCACAAAAACGATATACAAGGTGGCGGCAAGTAAGTAATACCAGCCGAAGGTTTTTGACACCCAACCCAGTGTTGCAACAATCCATTGATTTGCGGTGTCAGTCATCAGGATGGTGAAAAAAGAAAACGCCAGTATTAAGGCGGCGGAGGTAAAAAAAACAACGTGATTAAGTTGGTCTTTCTGCCCATTTTTTGGACTTTTTGAATTTGTCATTGGCAGTTCCACAGTTTTATCTGGATGAAAATTTAAAATTAGATTATTTACTAATGCATTGAATTATTAGTAAATATTTAAAATTTCACGGGTATCTCCTCGAGTTATTTGTGAATGAATTGTTGTAAACAATAGTTAATATTGATTGAACATTCAATTAAAAAATCGTTTAATGAATGGGTTCAATGGTCTTATTAGGTCTTCATGCCATGCCGAAAATAGGCGTTCAATCGATACGTAAACAGCAGTTAATTCAGGCCACTTTAGCTGTCATCAACGAAGTGGGAATGCAAGAAGCCAGCTTTGTGCTGATCGCCCGTAAAGCGGGAGTCTCTACTGGGATTATTAGCCACTATTTCCGTGATAAGAGTGGTTTATTGGAGGCCACCATGCGTCATATCCAGTATCAACTCGGGTTTGGTATTGCGATGCGACTCAGATTATTGAGTGGTGAAAATCCTAAAGCGAGAATTCAGGCAATTGTGGAAGGGAACTTTGATTCCACCCAAATCAGTGAAGCTGCAATGAAAACGTGGTTGGCATTTTGGGCGAGCAGTATGCATCAGCCAAATCTGAACCGCTTACAGCGGGTGAATGACCGTCGCTTATATTCAAACCTGAGCTATGAGTTTGGACGAGCTCTAAGTCAACCTGCCGCACGCCGTGCTGCTAAAGGTTTGGCTGCCTTGATTGATGGATTATGGCTACGTAGTGCGCTGAGTAATGAGTCTTTTCCTGTGACGGAAGCGCTCAGCATCACTAACGAATATATCGATATGCAATTGGCACGAGCAGGAGACCATTCGACCTAACTATTTTTCAAAGGAGACGTTATGCAACATCCACCGATTCATAAGCTTTACATTCATGGCGGATATGTCGACAGTTCACAACCTGAATGCGGGCAGTTTGAAGCAATCAACCCAGCCAATGGCGACGTGATTGCACATTTGCAATCAGCTAGCATCGACGATATTCACTGGGCGGTGGAAAGTGCAAAACAGGGGCAAAAAATTTGGGCGGCAATGACTGCGATGGAGCGCTCACGTATCTTGCGCCGTGCCGTGGATATTTTACGTGAACGTAATGATGAACTTGCCTATTTAGAAACCCTCGATACGGGGAAGCCACTTTCTGAAACGCGTTTTGTGGATATTGTGACGGGCGCGGATGTTCTTGAATACTATGCAGGATTAATTCCGGCTCTAGAAGGGCAGCAAATTCCGCTACGTGAAACCTCGTTTGTCTATACTCGCCGTGAACCATTGGGGGTTGTTGCGGGGATTGGCGCATGGAACTATCCCATTCAAATTGCGTTATGGAAATCCGCACCGGCACTGGCAGCAGGTAACGCCATGGTATTTAAGCCCAGTGAAGTTACCTCATTAACCGCATTAAAGCTGGCGGAAATCTACACTGAAGCGGGCTTACCTGCGGGGGTGTTTAACGTGGTCACGGGAATGGGCGGTGAAGTGGGGCAATGGCTAACAGAGCATCCTGATATTGCCAAAATCTCATTTACCGGCGGTGTCCCTACAGGGAAAAAAGTGATGTCCAATGCTTCTAGCTCAAGCCTTAAAGAGGTCACTATGGAGCTTGGAGGAAAGTCACCGCTGATTATCTTTGATGATGCTGATTTAGACAAAGCCGCTGATATTGCCATGATGGCGAATTTTTACAGCTCTGGGCAGGTGTGCACCAACGGGACGCGGGTATTTATCCCAGAAAACCTGAAAGCCGACTTTGAAGCCAAAATCGCGGAGCGCGTTGCGCGCATTCGTATTGGCTCACCAACCGATGAAAATACCAATTTTGGGCCTTTGGTCAGCTTCAAGCATCTAGACAATGTGCTGCGCTATATCGAGATTGGCAAGGCGCAAGGGGCGAGCGTGTTATGTGGCGGTGAGCGTCTTATGACGGGATCGCTGGCAAACGGCGCATATGTGGCTCCGACGGTGTTTACTGATTGCACAGATGAAATGCAAATAACCCAAGAAGAGATTTTTGGCCCTGTGATGAGCATTCTAAGCTACCGTACAGAAGATGAGGTGATTGAGCGAGCAAATCATTCTATTTATGGTTTAGCCGCTGGGATTGTCACGCAAGATCTCGCTCGTGCTCATCGCGTTATTCACCAATTGGAAGCGGGAATTTGCTGGATCAACACTTGGGGAGAATCCCCTGCGCAAATGCCAGTGGGAGGTTATAAACACTCTGGTGTCGGGCGTGAAAATGGTCTGGTGACGCTACAAAATTACACTCAAATCAAATCCATTCAAGTTGAACTCGGAGAGTTTTCATCCATTTTTTAATCACTTAATTTGACTGAAACAGAGGAGATAACAATGGTCTATGACTACATTATTATCGGTGCTGGTTCAGCCGGTAACGTTCTTGCTACCCGCCTGACAGAAGATACTGATGTTACTGTGCTGCTCCTTGAAGCAGGAGGACCGGATCACCGGTTCGATTTTCGCACACAAATGCCAGCGGCATTAGCATACCCACTTCAGGGGCGCCGTTATAACTGGGCGTATGAAACAGAGCCTGAGCCTCATATGAACAACCGCCGTATGGAATGTGGGCGCGGTAAAGGGCTTGGCGGCTCTTCATTGATTAACGGCATGTGTTATATCCGCGGAAATGCCATGGATTTTGATGGCTGGGCGCAAGCTCCGGGGCTAGAAGATTGGGCTTATGCCAACTGTTTGCCGTATTTTCGTAAAGCTGAAACCCGCGATATTGGTGGAAATGATTACCACGGCGACCAAGGTCCCGTGAGTGTGACGACGCCAAAACCCAAAAATAATGTGCTATTCCACGCGATGGTTGAAGCCGGTGTTCAAGCGGGTTATCCGAAAACGGATGATTTAAACGGTTATCAGCAAGAGGGGTTCGGTCCGATGGATCGTACAGTGACGCCAAAAGGTCGTCGTGCGAGCACCGCCAGAGGGTATCTAGATCAAGCTCGTACCCGTAAAAACTTGACGATAGTCACTCATGCCACCACGGACACTATTGAGTTTGAAGGGAAAAAAGCAGTTTCTGTGAAGTATCATTTAGGTAAACATCAGCAAGTGCATGTGGCGAAAGCTCGCAAAGAAATTTTGCTATGCGCCGGGGCTATTGCCTCCCCTCAAATTTTGCAGCGTTCCGGTGTTGGCCCTAAAGCGGTATTGGCGCAGTTTGAGATCCCTCCCGTTCATTATCTGGAAGGGGTTGGGGAAAACTTGCAAGACCATCTGGAAATGTACCTACAGTATGAATGTAAGCAACCTGTTTCTCTGTATCCCGCATTGAAATGGTTTAATCAACCGATGATTGGAGCGCAGTGGCTATTTAAAGGCACTGGCATTGGGGCGAGTAATCAGTTTGAGGCGGGCGGGTTTATTCGCAGCAGTGAAAAGTTTGCATGGCCAAATATTCAATTTCACTTTCTGCCAGTGGCGATTAACTACAACGGTAGCAATGCGGTGAATCAACACGGTTTTCAGGCGCATGTGGGTTCTATGCGTTCACCTAGCCGAGGTCGAGTGCAGATAAAATCTCGTGACCCGCATCAACACCCTAGCATCCTGTTTAATTACATGTCTTGTGAGCAGGATTGGGAAGAGTTTCGTGCCGCAATTCGTATTACGCGGGAAATTATGGCTCAACCCGCGTTAGACCCGTATCGAGGTGAGGAGATTAGCCCCGGTAAGCACATTGTCACTGATGAACAACTTGATCAGTTTGTGCGAGAAAGTGCGGAAACGGCGTTTCATCCTTGTGGAACGTGCAAAATGGGCTCGGATGCTATGGCGGTTGTCGATGGTGAAGGGCGTGTTCATGGGGTTGATAACCTGCGAGTGATTGATGCATCCATTATGCCGCTGATTATTACAGGTAATTTAAATGCCACTACTATTATGATTGCGGAAAAAATAGCGGACAAAATTCGCGGTCGAGAGCCATTAGCACCCAGCCAGGTTCCTTATTTTAAAGCGGGTAGTCAGGCGGTTAGAACGGGCTAAAACGTGGTTTATGGGTGACGTATTTTATGGGTGAAGGAACGTCCTCACCCTTTGTAGATGCCTATTCGCAATGGCCGGTAAATTCTTTATACGCATTCCATGTCTGCGTTGCATACATAACTGAAGGGCCTCCCCCCATAAAAATGGCAACAGCTAAAGTTTCAGCAAGTTCTTGCTGGGTGACTCCTAAATCGACCAAAGTTTTTGTATGAAAGGCAACGCAGCCATCGCAGCGATTGGCAACCGCAATACCAATCGCAATCAGCTCTTTGGTTTTTTTATCTAGATCTCCCTCTGTCGAGGCCGCTGCAATTAAGTTAGAAAAATGCATCATGACTTCAGGAATAAATTCAGCCAGCTCCGGCATGGTTTGCAGTAGGTTTTGATTGATTTCAGTAAACTTTGACATTGTTTCCTCGTCTTACATTATTTAATTTAATAATATATATTTTAATATAATGTAAGAATAACATTAAGCAAGGCAAATATTCGAAATAAGATATAAAATAGATTTATACTTTTTATTTAATAAAGGATAGTTTATTGAATTGAAAGGTTCATAT
>NZ_JAERJY010000086.1:0-14697 GCF_018257375.1 Providencia sp. JGM181
ATACTGATATATAAATAAAATATTACCATTGCTCCTACAATCAATACGAGATATCATTAATAGATGGATATTTAAAATATGGAAAAATAATGGCTGAAATAATAAAAAATTTTCTGAATACATCAACTAATCTAGGAAGTTTCATCGCAGGCTTACTTGTATTCATTATTGGTGGCTTAATAGTATTTTTCATAAAAGATATACTTAAAAAGCCGACATCATTTACTGGTGTATTTTATTTAAAAACAACTACATTAAACTCCTCCTATAATCCTTATATTGGTCTATCTTCTTGTTTTATGCTCACTTTACTTAATGAATCTCCCACCAAAATTATAGGGAAAGCTGAAAAAATTTATGATATTGAAAGTGATGGTTATCGCAGAGATTACACAGGAAAACATAGAAATTATGGTGACGTATTGATAACTATTGAGCGATTTTATTTAAGGCGCAACAAGCTGAATATTCATATAAATCTTCATGGAGATCATGAAAGAGCACAGCGACCCTCTTCCCTCATTGCTACTTTTAACACTGCAAAAATTATTACTAATGGTTCTTTTATCACTACTGCAGCAAATTCCAGTGGAACCGCGCATCTAACAAATAAAGAGCCAAACTAAATATATAAATTCGATTCATTTTAACAGATAAAGAAGCGCTGACAGTTTTTTAAGCATGAACTGCATCAAAATTTTTATTTTTTATTCATAATTTACCTTCCAATAGCCCGCGCAAGTCTAATTAAGACTGCCTATATGAGTTAATTTAACTCAACTTTAAATTACACATAAAAATCTTATTTAAGGTTTCTTTAAAACATAATCCGAAGCGTTGGCGTATTATTAATAGAATTAAATATTAACATATCGTTAACCTGAAGCAGTTACAGCCACACAATCAAAGTGTAACACTAGAAATAATACTTATTCTTCAATGGATTAAAATCACCACAAAACGCACGAATTGCCATCTATTTTGTCGCTTAAATATCCCCATTATAATGAAGCCAATCCTACAAATTAAAAATAAAAACCTATAAAGATAAGGCATTAGCACTTATCAAGATTCTATGGTTGGTGCAGCATGATTTATATCATTACGATGCTCTATGGCAGAGACACAGCGAAAAAATATTTCTGGTTTATTCTGGCACTCACATTATTTGGTGTGCTAATTGGCGCCTGCTTTTTTCTATTACCTTTTTTTGCTGATCCCCATGAGTTTATGATTTTCCTCTGTATTCCAATTTTATTGGAAGCCATTCGCTCGTTTGTCTGCGCGATGTATTGCCAAGGTGCCACCCGAGGACTGCGGATCAGCCGCGGATTAGTGCTACTGTTTATGGTTTACATTGTCTTGTTTTCTAAAATACATGCGTGGGAAACCGTTCTCTCTGGGTTTATTACTGGCTTATATCTCATGGTCAGTGCTATCTGGAAAATGTCCAATAGCGTGGTTTTAAAATTTGAACGCTGGAAGTTGATGTTCACTGTCTCCATTATTGAATTTTCATTAGGTTTATGGAATTTCATTCCTTGGTCTTTTGACTATTCCTCTCGCCAAGTTTATTGGGATGTCGGCACGCTGATTATGATCTTCTCCCTCGATTCATTCTTTGTTTACTACTTTGTTGTGAGCAGCCAAATTTCCAATGCTAATCAGATGGTATTTACGCGCAATAATGACGATTCAAACAGAGAGCGCGGCACATTACATGTATGGACAACGACAGGGCAACTGCCACTATTTTTTAAAATTATCCAACGCTATATTGTTTCCCGTAATTCATTGGGCGTGATTAGTACAGGGCATGTTGCTTTTGAACTGGATGAAATTTATATCAGCCACTATCCAGAAAAAGATATCGACCGCGATACCGCGCAATTCTTGCAGATATTAAAATCCACCGAAGAAAACAATGACACAGGCGTTTTTCAAATCAGTTATCTTGATGAAATGAAAATTGCGCCACCATCAAACTTCAAATTAACCATTGAAGGGATCAGCAAAGAAAAGCTAGACGCATTCTGGCAAGAATACAGTAAAGACACGACCTACAATTTAACTAGTCGTAATTGTTCAACCGTCGTTTCTTTGGCGCTGATAAAAAGTACCGAGGGATATTTTACTGAGAAAAAAGGCGGTTTCATGCTACTGCTTAAATTGCTCTTTAGCCCTGAGCTTTGGGTTATGTCCCAACTCAGAAAACATGCAAGTATTATGACGTGGACACCGGGCATTGTTTTAGATTATTCCCGCGCCATGTCCGTTTTATTAAAAATGTAGCGTGCAGATGAGCAATCTATTACCTCAAAATGAGTGGAGAACGGAGTATCGCTATAAATCCCATATGGATTTTAATGACGAAACTTCAGACATCTCCATCCATAATTTCCGCTCTTTTCAATTTGCCGACAAGAATGAATACATTTGGGATACTAAGCATTACAATCTGTCTAACTTGCAAAGTGTAGATTTAGTACAATCCCACTGGTCTGGCAAAATGATCGCCCATGTTTTTCTGAGCTTCGGTTTTTCCAATGGGGATTATGTCTCTTTTTCTATCGAGACAAGGCGAAAAGCACATCAACAATTTTCAGTTTGGAAGGGATTTTTCTATAACTACGATATTATCTATGTAGTTGCTGATGAGCAGGATTTAATTGGTACTCGCGTTAATTTACGCAATGAGCAAGTCTATATTTATCCCTTAAATTTAGATAAGCCACTTATTACAGAACTGTTTCTCAATTATATGAGCAAACTTAATCAGCTCAAAGAGACCAACGAAAAATACCATTCCATGTGGAATAACTGCACAACCAGCATTTATAAAATCGCCAAAAAAACCTACCCTGATTTTAAATTTAACTGGAAACTGTTAGTCAGTGGCTACGCTTCACAATATTGCCATCAATTAGGCTTTATTGAAGATAAAGATTATTTTAACAAACAACAAATCCCATTAATCCAATTGGTCGATAACCAATTTTCTCAAATAATACGCCGATAATAATGAAAAAAACCTGCCAAACGCTATAAAAAATAGCGAAGGCAGCTTTTAAATGTATGGCAAAAACAGGCTAAATCCATTTGGCTAGGCAGTACAAGAATAAAAAATATTAGACGCATTTCATGCAATTGTTATAGGGTGTCGTTTCACACCTTCACGCACATCACATGGTATTCGCCATCAATTTTTTCAGTACCTTCCGTTTCATGTTCAAAACCAGGGAACTCACTATCCCACGCTTGTAAACTACGCAAATAGCCAATATGTGGGCTGTTGGTTTCTCCAAAGCTTTCGCCGGATAACAACATTGGGATCCCCGGTGGGTAAGGAATAATCGAGTTCGCTGCAATACGCCCAGCCAACTTATCTAACGGCACAGCTTCAACGCGATTCGCAACAATCTGTTGATAGGCATCACGCGGGCTCATCATGACATTGGGTAACTCTGAATAGGCTTGATTCAGCTGGCTTCCCGGATTATTACGCTGCAAGTAAGCAAACATCTTATCCCCCAAGTCCCGCAGCCCCATCTCACCATAAATTTCAGGTGCTACCTCCACCACTTCAGGTAACACTTTTTTCAGTTGCGTGTTGGCATCATAGTGGCGTTTAAAGGAGAGCAATGCATTGACCAAAGTACCCCATTTTCCTTTAGTGATCCCCATAGAAAACAGGAACATAATTTGGAAATCGGTAGTACGGGTCGGCACAATACCATAATGATTTAGCCATGCGGTCACGAGCGCCGCAGGAACTCCAGAATCAAGCAGCTTGCCATCGTCCCCCATCCCTGGGGCCAAAATACTCACTTTGATAGGGTCTAACATCGCCCAATCTGCGGGTATATTTTTGAAACCATGCCACGTATCTTCAGGGTTCATTACCCAGCAGCTTTGCTCTTTCATCAGCAATTCAACAGGAGCAAACTCAAAATCGTAGCGCTCGCCAGTTGCAGGATCCTTCACCGTTTCCTGATTCCACGGTTTGAAAAACCATTCGCCATCATTTTGGAACTCTTTGTACAGATAGCCGAGTGATTGACGAAAGTCGATGGCTTCGCGGATCACTTCATCGGTTAATGAGCGCCCACTATTGCCATCCATCATATCTGCTGCAATATCGTTCGATGCGCAAATGGCATACAGCGGCGATGTGGTTGCATGCATGTGATAGGCTTGATTAAAGCGATTAAAATCAATGGCATTACGTCCATTACGAACATGAATGAACGAAGCTTGCGACAGCGCATTCAATAATTTATGCGTTGAGTGAGTAGCGAAAATAGTAGGATCATCGTCTTTACGCTCTTCATCACGCATAGCAAAATGGTCACGATAAATCGGATTGAATCGCGCGTAGCCATACCATGCCTCATCGAAATGAATTCTATCGAGAGATTTATCCAATAAATTTTGCACTTTGCGCGCGTTGTAGCAAACACCGTCATAAGTGCAGTTTGTTACCACGCTATACGCCGGCTTTTTACCGATTTTATCGGCAGTAAATGGATTATCAGCAATCTTTTTCTGAATAGCTTCAGGAGACATTTCTGCGGGGTAGATCGGCCCAATAATTCCATAACGGTTACGACTCGGGACCATATAAACGGGTTTTGCACCCGTTAAAATTAAACCTTGTTCGATGGATTTATGGCAGTTTCGGTCAATGACCACCACATCGTCGTCCGTCATACAAGCTTGCATAATGGTGCGGTTCGAGCCTGAAGTCCCCACTACAACGGAATAGGATTGATCAGCACCAAAAATCCGTGCTGCGTTTTTCTCGCACTCGCCAAATGCCCCAGTGTGGTCGAGCAACGAACCAACGGCAACTCGCTCAATGCCGATATCTGTACGGAATAAATTTTCGCCAAAAAAATCGTGATAAATACGCCCCGCTGGCGTTTTAGTAAAACCCACTCCGCCTTGATGCCCTGGCGCTGCCCATGAGTGTTCGTGTACATCACTGTATTTGATCAAACTTTTCATTAATGGTGGAAGCAATTGAGCACGGTAACGGATAATAGCAGCAAGAACACGTCCGGCAATAAAGTCCGCGGAGTCCTCTAAAATCCACGCAAACTCATCCACTTGCTCCATCATTTTTCTATCAAATGCCACTAAGGCTTCTTCACGATCACTTAATAGAAAGACAGGTACATCTTCTTGGCGACGATGTAGTTGGGTGATCAGCCGGTGGGCTTGAGCCTGTTCTTCCTTATCGGACATATCTCGACCGTAAAGTAAGCAGTCAATGCTGGTATTGGAGCGAATATAAGCGAGACCGTCTTCAAAATCACGAATAATCACGGTCTCCACATGTTCATCGTTCAATTCACTCGCAAGTCGAGCAACTGCGTGGCTGATCACTGAATCTTCATCAGTTAACTCAGTATAAACAATGAGAGCTCTCATTTATAATACCCTTTCAAATAGCAAATAATTAAATCATTACTCTATTCTTAACTCAGATTAGGTATTATTGCAAAACTGAGAGCCAATAAATGTATTATTTATTCAGATAATTAGGCGTCCGTGGTTTGCCCACGATAAAGATGGCGAATAATCTTAGCATCCTCAAATGCCTCTCGCTCATGAAGCACTCGCCGGTTATCGATGATCAACAAATCCCCTTTTTCCCAGTAATGTTTATAAGCATAACGAGGCTGCTTGATAAACGCAGATAACTCATTAAAGAATTTCTTCGTTTCTGCCTTGGAAAAGCCCACAATACGAGATTCCCAGTTGGCTTGTTGATCCTCATCAAAAGGAAAGTAGATCAACATCTGTTCAACCCAACCTAAGTCCGTGAAAACAGGATAATTACACCACCCTTCCTGTTCGACATCGAACCAGCCATCAATTGAAATATCAATATTGCAGCCTCTATCCAACGCTCTAACTTGGAAAGTCTCATTTTTAAGTACTTTGACTAAATGGGCAGGAGCTTCTCTCAATGCCAACACTTGATCACAAATGAGTGTTGCTCCGCTAAATTTCATATTTTCGATTTCGTTCGCATACAAAAAGATTTGGTCAACAGGTGATAATAATACCCCGCCATCTGCATGAAGTGGTAACTGAGTACGACCCGTTAATAACCGGTCGTTTTTACCATCCAGCTGCATTACATCTTGGCATTCAGGTTCCGTATCTGTATGTTTTTCCACCCGCTCAACGACTGTACCGAATTTCGTATACATATCTCGAAACGCAAGCGCGTTAAAACTCATCCGCTTAATCACTAAAAAACCTTGTCGCATTAAAAGATTTTTAATGTCATTGGTGTTTGATTGCATAAAATCATTGGCCAACATTTTTGCGCCAAACCCCGTTGACATTAAGGGCTGCCATTGACTCGTCACGTTCATGATGATTCCTCACAGTTGGTATTAAAATAATTCAATAGAGGAATATCCTTACCTAACACACATGTTAAGACAATAATAATATTCAATTGAATATTAACAAATAATGTATATTTTAATTATTAATTTGCACATTATTCAGTTTTGATCATTTTACCAAAATATCCATTTTACGAATTTAATAGAGCTATTCTGTTATTACGCTTATTTTTTAATTAATACATTAGCATTCATGCCAGCTATTACTTGTGAACAGTATTAGTCGTCCAACTTATTAATCATCACTTTGGCATTCATCACCAATGCTTTCGCTTTATCTTCCCGTTTTTGTAACAACGCCATAAACAGCAAATCGGTCAGGGTATTTTGTGCCGTTCTTGACGAAATTGATGAGCTGCGCCATTCGTTCTCTTCCGCCACACTTTCCAACATATAGTCTGACATTTGAGCGAGGGGTGAATCTTTGGAGCGCGTGATAGCGATAACACAAGCACCATTTTGATGCCCAATATTCGCGGCAGTGAGCATATCTTTACGCTTTCCAGAGAAGGAAATAACAATTTGCACATCTTTCGGCGTCAAGGTTAAGGCGGCAGCAATTTGAACGTGATGATCCGGCTCCACGAGAGTGGTAATACCGATTTTCTGAAGTTTATAGCTTAAATCTTTCGCAGTGAGCCCAGAGCCACCAATCCCAACAATCTGCACACGTTGCGCACTGTCTATACGTTCAATAATTTTTTCAAACTGTTTAAAATCAAGGCGTTTCGTTGTTTCTGTGATGGAATAATTTTTCTCTAATGCCAGCTTCTGCGCGACCACCATCAAGCTATCCGTTTGAGTAATACGGTTATGCAACGCACTGTGAGGCTCCCCCAACTCTTGCTGTTGGCGGCCAATGATTTCACTCAACGCCAATTTCAGCGCGGGATACCCCTTTACACCTAATTTTTGACTAAACTTCACAATAGCGGATTGACTGATCCCCAACTGCTCCGCTAACTGCGAAGACGACAGTTTCAGCACATTTTCCGGACTTTCTAAGATAAATTGTGCAATTTTGCGTTGATTTTCCGCTAATCGCGGCAAGAGGTACGTGATGGTATCGAGTAGTGTCATAGTAGCCCTCAAAAAGGTAAAGCCTCATCAACAGAATAAATTTACAAATAAATTATTCCTTCAATAAAAACTCAATGCTTGTCATTTAATCATTTAAATTCAAATAAATATTATTTTATCGAGCAATAAGCGACCAAATTTATTCGCTTATATTGGCAAGAGAGAATAGATAGCACCGTGATAACCATCACATCAAAGGAATAAATAATTCCATAGCATACCCCCATGATACGTTTAAGGAGTTATTACTATGTCGATTGATTTAAGCAAGATGGTCACGGAAAGCCGTAACGAAGCCAGTACCCACATTGACCAATTATCTACCATTGAAATGCTTCAAGTAATCAACAATGAAGATAAAAAAGTCCCTTTGGCTGTCGAAAAAACCTTACCGCAAATTGCAGAATTGGTCGATAAAGTTGCGGCAGCTTTCCAGCAAGGTGGTCGTCTGATTTATTCCGGTGCAGGTACTTCGGGACGTTTAGGGATCCTCGATGCCAGTGAGTGTCCACCGACCTATGGAACCCCTCATGAACAAGTTATTGGGCTGATTGCTGGTGGTCACCAAGCCATCTTCCGTGCAGTTGAAAATGCGGAAGATAAACCCGAGTTAGGAGAGCAAGACTTAAAGAATATCGATTTTAATCAAAAAGATATTCTAGTTGGCATCGCCGCTAGTGGTCGCACGCCTTATGTTCTGGGTGCCATGAAATATGCACGCTCCTTAGGTGCAACCGTTGCCTCGATTAGCTGTAACCCTGATAGCCCTGTCTCCCAAGCCGCTGACATTGCCATCACCCCGATTGTGGGTGCTGAAGTTGTCACCGGCTCTTCGCGCATGAAAGCGGGAACCGCACAAAAACTGATTTTAAATATGATCACCACAGGGGCGATGATCCGCATCGGTAAAGTCTTTGGCAATTTAATGGTAGATGTGGAGGCGACTAACGCCAAGCTCATTGAGCGTCAGACTAAAATTGTGATGGAAGCAACCGAATGTGACCGCCAAAGCGCAGAATCTGCATTACAACAATGTGATAGACACTGTAAGACCGCGATTTTGATGATTTTATCTGGCTTAAATGCCGATGAAGCTCGTCAATTACTCGCTAAAAATCATGGCTTTATTCGCACTGCCCTCAACATTGCAAAATCCGTCTAATCAGCGGATCTCTATGAGAGAAACAGTATGGCTAAAATAACAAATGAAATGATACAGCAGATCCTGCAACACGTGGGGGGCGGTCGTAATATCAAGCAGTGCGGTAACTGCATGACGCGTTTACGGCTCACCTTACATGATGATCAGTTTATCGATAAAACCGAAATCAAAAAAATCCCCGGCGTACTGGGCGTGATTGAAAGTGACGACCAGCTGCAAATTGTTTTGGGTCCAGGAAAAGCCCAAACAGCCGCGGATTTAATGAAGCAAATGTTAGAAAATGGCGAAGCGGATGAAGCTCATGACGCTAACGCGACCCAAGATCTGAAAGAGATTGCTTCTGCCAATAAACAGCAGATGAAAAAGAAACAAACCAGCGCCGTTCACCGCTTTCTATCTAAATTTGCGACTATTTTTACGCCATTAATTCCGGGCTTTATTGGCGCAGGTCTATTAATGGGCTTGGCGTCATTGCTCACATTATTATCAGCGAACCAAAACTTATTCCCTGCGGATTCAACCCAACTTGCCCATCTCAAAAGCTTAATTGCGTATATGAGTGTATTCGGTAAAGGGTTATTCACCTTTATGGGATTGTTGATTGGTTATAATGCCCAAAAAGCGTTTGGGGGAAGCGGTGTTAACGGTGCCATTATCGCTGCGCTGTTTATTTTAGGTTACGACCCGGCGGCCACTAAAGGCTTCTATTCCGGCATGACAGACTTCTTTGGTTGGTATATCGACCCGAGAGGCAACATTATCGGGATCCTAATTGCCTGTATTTTTGGTGCTTGGGTTGAAAAACAAGTACGCAAAATTATTCCAGCCAGCTTGGATATTATTCTAACCTCAACGATTACGCTGTTAATCGTCGGTGCTGCGACCTTTGTTTTCATTATGCCTATCGGTGTGTGGTTATTCGAAGGAATGTCTTGGCTATTCATGCATTTAAACGGAAACCCTATCGGCACAGCCGTCTTAGCGGGTCTGTTCTTAATTGCGGTAATGTTCGGTGTCCACCAAGGCTTTATTCCGGTGTATGTCGCGTTAGTTGAAGCTCAAGGATTTAACTCGTTATTCCCAATCTTAGCGATGGCGGGTGCGGGTCAAGTAGGCGCCGCATTAGCGCTGTATGTGAAAGCCAAAAAAGGCTCTGTTACCCGTAGTCAAATTGGTGGTGCCCTATTCCCCGGCTTCTTAGGCATTGGTGAACCATTAATTTACGGGGTGACGTTACCGCGCGTGAAACCGTTTGTAACCGCTTGTTTAGGGGGCGCTGCTGGTGGTTTCTTTATCGGAGCGGTCGCGTGGATGGGTTTACCTGTTGGGTTAAATACTGTATTCGGTCCTTCAGGGCTAATCGCTATTCCATTGATGACGTCAGATCAAGGCGTGCTTCCTGCAATGGCAGTGTATGCTGGCGGTGTCTTAGTCTCTTATCTATGCGGGTTCATTTTCACTTATCTATTTGGTAGTAAAAATGTCGATTTGGACTAGAAAATAGTGTGGATTGAAAAGCAAAAAGGCACCTAAGGTGCCTTTTTTCTCGTAGAAAAACTTACTCCAACCAAATTAACGGTACACACGCGGCGGTCAGTATCCCCATCACTAGGTTAAAAATAAACCATGCGCGGCGGCTACGTAAGAAAACTCCGATCAAGGAACCAAAGCCCATCCAAATCAAGCCCGCGATAAAATTCACAATCACAAACGCGATGCTCATCACAATGATGGACTGAGTAAATAACTCGCCTGGAAGACTAAAACTCCCTACTGCGCCTAGCCCCATCATCCATGCTTTCGGGTTTAAGAACTGCAACAGTCCGCCTTGAAACCAAGTAACGCTTTTAGAGGCTTTACTGTCTGTTTTGAGTGGCTCGTAACTGGCAGTGGCTGTTTTCCACGCTAGCCATAATAAATAAACGCTACCAATGATTTTCAGCACAATATGAATTGCAGGATATAATAGTAATAGCGCGGCAACACCGAAGGCAGACAAATATAAAATTGACTGCATGCCCAACATTATTCCTAATAATAATCCGATACTACGACGAAAACCGTAGTTAGCTGCACAAGAGGTCAACAACATGTTGTTAGGGCCGGGTGTGACTGCTGCAATGAATAAAAACGTAAAAAGCGAAAAAATTAGCCCCAGAGTCATTTATACTATGTTCCTCAACCTAAATTTGTTTCTAGATTTGTTTACTTGCATCACAGAAAAATAACAGTATGTTATGTCACTCACAAGCGTTCCACTAAATAAAAAATAAGGCCATGTCAGAAAATTTCCGCCCTATGAGTTGGGCAAAGAACCCACACCTCCAAACCTTATTGCCAAGGATCTTTCGCCGTACCCCGAAAATTATCCCAACATGGCAGCGATTAGAATTGCCTGACGGTGATTTTATCGATCTTGCTTGGAGTGAAAACCCAGAACAAGCGAGCGAAAAGCCTCGTTTAGTGATTTTTCATGGGTTGGAAGGAAATTTTAAAAGCCCCTATGCCCACGGGATGTTAGAAAGCGCCCAAAAACAAGGCTGGCTCGGCGTGATCATGCATTTTAGAGGATGCAGTGGTGAACCTAATCGCCAAAAACGTATTTACCATTCCGGTGAAACCAGTGATGCACGCTATTTTTTACATTGGCTAAAACAGACATGGGGTGATGCCCCCACCGCCGCGGTAGGCTATTCCCTTGGCGGTAATATGCTCGCCTGTTATTTAGCTGAAAACGGTGAGAATGCTGAATTAGATGCCGGCGTCGTTGTCTCGGCACCATTAATGCTCGAAGCCTGCTCCATGAAAATGGAGAAAGGAATTTCTCAGCTCTATCAACGTTACCTATTAAATGGATTGAAACGTAACGCCACCCGCAAACTGGTGCGCTACCCCGGTTCACTTCCTCTTAATTTGTTGCAGCTTAAACAGTTAAAACGCATTCGTGAATTCGATGATGTGATCACCGCGCGTATTCATGGTTTTGATGACGCTGCTGATTATTACCAAAAATGCAGTGCGCTACCTAAGTTATCTCAAATTACTAAGCCAACCCTGATTATTCACGCGAAAGACGACCCGTTTATGGCGCCCGAAGTCGTGCCTGATTTAAGCCATTTACCCGAAAATATTGAATACCAAATGACGGAGCATGGCGGACACGTAGGCTTTGTCGGTGGTAGTTTTAGAAAACCACAAATGTGGTTAGAAACTCGCATCCCTCTGTGGCTAACTGCGTATTTGAATGAGCAAAAATCATGATTATTCCGTGGAAAGATCTCGCACCTGAAACCCTCGAAAATCTTATCGAGAGTTATGTTTTGCGCGAAGGAACCGATTATGGCGTTCACGAAAAAAGCTTGCAAGACAAAGTCAATGATGTGAAACGGCAGTTAGTTTCCGGCGAAATTGTGCTAGTCTGGTCTGAGTTACATGAGTCGGTAAATTTCATGCCTAATAACCAGTTTCGCCCGTAGCGCTGTTTCTCAAAAATAGTGGTCATGGCGTAAAACAGGGAGTCCACTATGTCGAAGAAGCATCCGATTATTGCAGTAACGGGTTCGAGTGGCGCAGGAACGACCTCAACGAGCCAAGCTTTTCGTAAAATTTTCCATCAATTAAATATCCGCCCTGCCACCCTTGAGGGGGATAGTTTTCATCGTTATACCCGCCCTGAAATGGATATGGCTATTCGTAAAGCCCGCGAGCAAGGACGTCATATCAGTTATTTCGGTCCAGAAGCCAATGATTTTTCTCTACTTGAACAAACCCTTATTGATTATGCCCAAACGGGTGGCGGTCAGTCTCGGAAATATTTACATACTTACGATGAAGCGGTGCCTTATGGCCTGCAACCCGGCACGTTTACCCCGTGGGAATCGCTACCAGCCAATACCGATGTGCTGTTTTATGAAGGATTACATGGTGGCGTGGTCACCCCAGAGCATGATGTTGCTCAGCATGTTGATTTACTTGTCGGTGTAGTGCCGATTGTTAACCTTGAATGGATTCAAAAACTTATCCGCGATACCACCGAGCGAGGGCATTCTCGTGAAGCCGTAATGGATTCAGTTGTCCGTTCGATGGGGGATTATATTAACTATATTACGCCACAGTTTTCTCGTACTCATATTAACTTCCAACGAGTTCCTACCGTTGACACCTCTAACCCTTTTTCTGCTAAAGCAATACCTTCACAGGACGAAAGTTTTATCGTTATTCGCTTTAGAGGATTAGAGCAGATCGATTTTCCTTATTTATTATCCATGTTAAATGGCTCGTTTATTTCAGCGATGAATACCATTGTAGTACCCGGAGGGAAATTAGGGCTCGCGATGGAGCTTATTATGATGCCATTAGTGGAAAAGCTAATGAAACAGCGAAATGGGTAGTTTAAGATTCTCATTAAAGAGATAAATAACAAGATGCTTATCTTAATTATCGATAAGCATCTTAATATCAAGAAAATAATTATGGCGTTTTAATTTCGAAACTATGAGTCACATTGACTGTTTTTTCTAGCATGATAGCAACAGAACAATATTTTTCCGCAGAAAGTTGAACCGCACGCTCTACCACTTTATCCGTTAATTCACGTCCCGTCACAATGAAGTGCAGGTTGATATCCGTAAAATAACGCGGGGCTTCTTCACGACGCTGTGAAGTTAATTTCACTTCACAATCAACAATATCCTGACGACCTTTTTGCAGAATAGAAACCACATCAATCGCGCTGCATCCGCCTGCCGCCATTAAAACCATTTCCATCGGACTCGGTGCTTTGTCGCCCGCATTGCCATCCATCATGATTTGATGACCTGATGCCGACTCACCTAGAAAAGAGAGCCCTTCAACCCACTTTACGCGTGCTTCCATTTTTATTCCTCTCGAAAATAGTGATATTTATCGCCACATTGTTCCATATATCTAGACAATGTTATATCAGCATTATTAGGCTGAAGCGATACAGGGAAGACTTTCGGCATTGGATATGATACAAACAATGGTCAGTTGATAGGATTAAGATCAAAACTCAACGATTTAATTGATTATATTATACAATTGATATTAATTTACGTTAGCCTAGAGCAGCATTAATAATAGGCATCAATGTGACTTAATATGCTAAGCTAGACACTTTAAAGTCAGCCTTTCCCTACTTTTCGAAAGGTTGCAATAACATACAGAGGATAACGCTAATGGTTCTCGGCAAGCCACAAACAGACCCTACTCTTGAATGGTTTTTGTCACACTGCCATATTCATAAGTATCCATCCAAGAGCACTCTGATCCATCAGGGTGAAAAAGCAGAAACCCTTTACTACATTGTTAAAGGTTCAGTGGCTGTTTTAATCAAAGATGAAGAAGGCAAGGAAATGATTCTCTCTTACCTCAATCAGGGAGATTTCATTGGCGAACTTGGGTTATTTGAAGAAGGGCAAGAACGTACTGCGTGGGTTCGCGCGAAAGTTGCTTGCGAAGTCGCGGAAATTTCTTACAAGAAATTCCGTCAGCTGATTCAAGTCAATCCGGATATCCTGATGCGCCTTTCTGCGCAAATGGCAAGTCGTTTGCAAACCACATCCGAAAAAGTGGGTAACCTTGCATTCTTAGATGTTACTGGTCGTATTGCTCAAACATTGTTGAATTTAGCTAAACAGCCTGATGCGATGACTCACCCAGACGGTATGCAAATCAAAATCACTCGTCAGGAAATTGGTCAAATCGTAGGTTGTTCTCGCGAGACTGTCGGTCGTATTTTAAAGATGCTGGAAGATCAAAACTTAATCTCCGCACACGGCAAAACGATTGTTGTTTACGGCACTCGCTAATTTACCTGTCAGCCTCACCTTTCTTGGTGAGGCTTCGATATTGAAATAGCTTTATACTTCACGTACAAAGCTATTTTTTACTTATAGTTCAGTTTATATCGTCTCAGTAACGAGTGTCGTTTCTTTATATTATTTCTATTTATTGTCACTATAAAATAATAACTAACACAGTTAATAGTGATTAAATAATGAATAGGAG
>NZ_JAERJY010000087.1:0-14679 GCF_018257375.1 Providencia sp. JGM181
TAATGTTGGTATTGCAGAAAAAACTAAAATAGAGATGAATTTAAATAGAGATTGATTCGTCATTTTTTCCTCCATCCCCCTTCGTGGGTGAAGGGGGAAATAATTAAATAATCGGGTTTATTTAATTTCCATTACCGCCGTTTCCACCATTGCCTCCATGCCCGCCGCTACCACCACTTCCCCCGTTACCACCATTGCCGCCATGTCCACCGTTACCGCCATTACCGCCGTTACTCCATAGATATTCGGTGGCGGTTTGCTGAGAGTCGGTCGGTATAGTCATGGAAAGAGCGGATAAAGGGAATAATAAGGTGATTAAGAGAGTAGAGATTTTACGCATATAAATTCCTCGTTATAAAGTGAATTAATTAAACTGCAAATAAAGCTTAAATGACTCACTTAAATAATTAAAGAATGTTGTCGGTTAATTAATGGATCAAATTTGTTTTTAATGAATATAAAATAATAAACTAAGATGTTATTCGTTCGTTTGTATTTAAATTAAAGATAATAAATAGAACGCTATCCCTTAAATATATTTTAAGAGATAGCGATAAGAAGGGCTTAGATTGAGTCTTCGAGGATCAGCTCAATGGCTTTTAATTCTTCTTGGCTAAAATCGCGATTTTCCATCATGCCGAGAGCATCATCGATTTGGCTGATACGGCTTGCGCCGATAAGCACGGAAGTAATGCGGTCGTGGCGCAGTAACCACGCTAAAGACATTTGACTCAATTTTTGCCCACGATTTAAGGCTAATTCATTGAGTTTTTTCACTTTTGCTAAAATAGCGGATGTAAGTCTTTCAGGCGGCAGTGATGGATTACCTGCTGCACGAGAATCAGCGGGAATACCATTGAGATAGCGATCCGTTAAAATACCTCCGGCCAGTGGTGAGTAGGCAATCGAGCCGACACCTTCCTCTTCGAGCAAATCGAGGAGACCTTCTTCTGGGGTACGTTCTAGCATGGAGTATTTAGGCTGGTGAATAAGGCAAGGGGTGCCCAGTTGATTGAGAATACGGATAGCTTCTTGCGCCGTTTCTGCGGGGTAATTCGAAATTCCCACATAAAGCGCTTTCCCTTGGCGAACAATCAAATCAAGGGCTGCCATGGTCTCCTCTAATGGGGTTTGAGGATCGGGTCTATGGTGATAGAAAATATCTACATAGTCGACGCCAATTCTTTTTAAACTTTGATTGAGACTAGCAACTAAATATTTTTTACTGCCCCAATCACCATAAGGGCCTTCCCACATGGTGTAACCTGCTTTGGAGGAGATCACCATTTCATCGCGATAAGGACGAAAATCTTGTTGTAGAATGCGACCAAATTGTTGTTCTGCAGAGCCAGGAGGCGGTCCGTAATTATTGGCGAGATCAAAATGGGTGATCCCGTGATCAAACGCATGTCTTAACATGGCTCGGCAGTTATCAATTGGCTTGTTGTCACCAAAATTATGCCAGAGTCCTAAAGAGACAAGGGGGAGCTTTAATCCACTCCGACCGCACTGACGATATTCCATATCTGTGTAACGATGTGACGCAGCAGAATATGGCATGGCTCACCTCCAAAATAAATGGCAAAGATTTACTCGAATTTTGGCATAACTCTGTTGAGCTCACTGGTGAAAGAATGCTATACAGCTTAAGAAATGATTATTTTATAGCCAGATTGTGACGGGGATTTGAAATAAGATATCGTATGTTGAGTATGAGGCTTATAGGGTGTGATGCATTCCCCATAAGCCAACACAGTGAGTCTATGATTAAGCTTGCTCGGGTCGAGTAAAGACTAATTCATTACCTTTCGACTGCGCTTGATCAAATTGGTAGCCTTCTAAATTAAAGTCAGATAGCTGTTCAGATTTAGTCAGTTTATTTTGAATGATAAAACGGCTCATTAATCCGCGAGCTTTTTTTGCATAAAAACTGATGACTTTATATTTGCCATTTTTCTCATCTAAGAAAACGGGTTTGATAATTTCAGCGTCCAATTTTTTGGTATTCACAGACTTAAAATATTCATCAGAAGCTAAATTAACAAGGATATTATCCCCTTGCGCTGCCAGTGCTTTATTTAAATGCTGAGTGATGATATCTCCCCAGAATTCATATAAGTCTTTACCACGGCTGTTTTTAAGGCGAATTCCCATTTCCAAGCGATAAGGCTGCATTAAGTCTAATGGACGCAGCACACCATATAGGCCGGACAACATACGTAAATGTTGCTGAGCAAATTCAAAATCAGCGGGAGAAAACGTTTCGGCTTGCATGCCGGTATACACGTCCCCTTTGAAGGCGAGGATGGCTTGGCGTGCATTATCAGGGGTAAAGTTTGGCTGCCATTCACCGAAACGCGCCGCATTCAGCCCTGCAAGTTTATCACTAATTTTCATTAAGCTCGCGATATCTGCTGGTGTGAGTTTTCGGCATGTTTTAATTAGTTTTTCAGACTCAGCGAGGAGCTCGGGTTGAGTAAACGTGTCGATGGCGAGCGGGCTTTCGTAGTCTAATGTTTTGGCAGGTGAAATAGTAATCAGCATAACTTAACCCTTATGATAGTAAATTTACCCGTTACTTTAACAAAAAATCAGACGAAATGGCGAATCGCTGTAATAAGTCGCGCTTATGATGGTTATCTGGTTTACTGATGAGATGAATCAACCTAGCTAAATGCATTCAGTTATTAGGGATGCTGCGAAAACGATTGCTGATCAAATAGTTGCTTTCAAGGATATTTCCTCGCTTGCAGCAACGTAGATGCGTGATATTATCATGGGACGGTGCGGCGCTAGCCTCAATTCCTTAATAATACACAAAGTAGTTTAAGTTGCAGATGTGTGGCTAATCAGCGTAGCCAACAGCCCTACGACTCGAAGCATGGCGGGTTTCCCCTAAATAATTCTTGTTATGGGTAGATAGCAAGGGTGAGTGAATGTAGCCAACACCCCTACAACTTGAAGTATGACGGGTATAACAACGAGATTAAAGAAATGACCGACAAACTAACCTCCTTACGTAGTCTGACAACTGTTGTTGCCGACACTGGCGACATCGAAGCGATGAAGCTGTACAAACCACAAGATGCGACGACTAACCCATCGCTGATTTTAAATGCTGCACAAATTCCTGAGTACCGTAAATTAATTGATGAAGCGGTAGAGTGGGCACGTAAGCAAAGTAATAACCGTGAACAACAAGTTGTCGATGCATGTGACAAACTGGCTGTTAATATCGGCTTAGAAATTCTGAAATTAGTCCCAGGTCGTATTTCAACTGAAGTTGATGCACGTCTTTCTTATGATGAAGAAGCGTGTATTACTAAAGCTCGTCGTCTGATTAAAATGTACAACGAAGCTGGTATCAGCAACGACCGCATTTTGATCAAACTAGCCTCTACTTGGCAGGGTATCCGCGCGGCGGAGAAACTGGAAAAAGAAGGCATCAACTGTAACTTAACTTTATTATTCTCTTTTGCTCAAGCGCGTGCTTGTGCGGAAGCTGGTGTTTACCTGATCTCTCCATTCGTAGGTCGTATCCTTGACTGGTACAAAGCAAACACCGATAAAAAAGAGTTTGCTGCGCATGAAGATCCAGGCGTGGTTTCTGTGACTGAAATCTACAACTTCTATAAAGCACATGGTTATAAAACCGTCGTGATGGGCGCAAGCTTCCGTAACGTAGGTGAAATCATTGAGCTGGCAGGTTGTGACCGTCTGACTATCTCTCCAGCGCTGCTGAAAGAGCTGTCTGAATCACAAGGCGAATTGGTTTGTAAATTGAAAGATGAAGGTAAAACTCAAGAGCCAGGCGCTAAACTGACTGAAGCTGAGTTCTACTGGCAGCATAACCAAGATCCAATGGCGGTTGATAAACTGTCTGACGGTATCCGTAAGTTTGCTGTAGACCAAGAAAAACTGGAAAAAATGATCGCAGCTCTGCTGTAATTTCCTTTTTCTTAGAAAACCCAGTCAATTGGCTGGGTTTTTTTATGCTGTTTTTTCATTGATTAAACTCTCAATTCCATATTTCGACACAAACACGACGCTGTCAAGCACTTGACCTCATGGTATGATGCGCCATGTTTATCATTATTGGCTTAGTATTAATTGAATTAGCATTTTCTCGCCAAATGAACAAATTTAAATGATTAATTTTTGAGGTTTGTATGAATGAGTTGCGCATAGGTCTGGTGTCGGTTTCTGATCGTGCTTCAGGCGGTATCTACGAAGATAAAGGGATCCCAGCACTGGAAGAGTGGCTAACGAAAACCATTACCACCCCTTTTCGTTTAGAAACTCGTTTGATTCCTGATGAGCAAGTCATGATTGAGCAAACGTTGTGTGAGCTGGTGGATGAATTTTCATGTCATTTAGTCCTGACTACAGGCGGCACCGGTCCTGCTCGTCGAGATGTCACCCCAGATGCAACGCTTGCAGTTGCCGATCGTGAAATGCCTGGTTTTGGTGAACAGATGCGCCAAATTAGCCTGAAGTTCGTGCCGACGGCGATTTTATCTCGCCAAGTTGGTGTGATCCGCAATCAGTCACTGATTTTAAACTTACCGGGACAGCCAAAGGCGATTGCTGAAACCTTAGAAGGGCTGAAAGATAAAGAAGGAAATGTGCTGGTATCAGGCATTTTTGCGAGTGTGCCATACTGTATTCAACTACTTGATGGCCCATACGTTGAAACAGACGAAAGCATCGTTAAAGCTTTCCGTCCAAAGTCGGCTATTCGCACTGCCGAGTAATCTCTTCTAAAAAATCAGGCAGAACGTCATGTCTGCCTGATAATTCTTGTTACAGTTTTCTGTCTATCTTGCTTAATAGGCTATCAGGTTAGCCGTATATAAATTTAGCTACGCTGACCAATTGGCAGGATGGTTTTGCCATACTGTTCATTTAAGATCTCAGCGACAGCCAGATAGAACGCGCTCGCACCGCAGATAATTCCTTCATAGCCCGCATATTGAAGCAGCGTGGCATCGTTGGTCAGATTACCCACCGCCAACATTGCAAACAGTACAGTTAGGCTGCCAAAGATAAATTGCAGCACGAAATTTGCTTTGAAGGTGCCTAAGAACATAAAGAAAGTAAAGATCCCCCATAAAAGCAGGAACATCCCTAAAAATGCAGGGTCAGTTGCTTCGGCTAATCCCATGGTCGGTAAAAATAGCAGACCGACTAACGCAAGCCAAAAGAAGCCGTAAGAGGTAAATGCAGTCGCACCGAACGTATTGCCTTTCTTATATTCAATAAGCCCAGCAATCACTTGCGCGATACCACCATAGAAAATCCCCATACTTAAAATCACAGATGAGAGAGGGAAAAAGCCTGCATTATGAATATTCAGCAGGATTGTTGTCATACCAAAGCCCAATAAACCGAGTGGGCCTGGATTGGCAAGCGAACTAGATTGCATATAACCTCTGGTAAAGTTTTTAAAAATCAAATAGATACAATGAATATTTGTAGCCCCATAGGACGGGGAGGCGAATAATACGCAGTTTTAATTGTCGAAACAATGATCAAGAGACGGGTTTTTTTGCATTAAATGTAAAACTTTTTTAGTTTTGCCCCTTGATGAATGAATTTGTGACCCCATCTTTAAGACATCAACAGTTATCAATCTAAATTATTGCGAATTGCAAAAGATGTAAGGTTGCAAAAAAAATCAAGGTTGAAGTAAAAACTCCCTTGAAAATGAAATATTGAGCCTTATATAGATTGATATCGAAATTAAATGAAAAGAATTCCTTTGGAGGCGTTTTAAATGGGTAAAATTATTGGTATCGATTTAGGTACAACTAACTCATGCGTTGCAATTATGGATGGCACTACTGCGCGTGTTCTTGAGAACAGCGAGGGTGATAGAACTACTCCTTCCATCATTGCATATACACAAGATGGTGAAATTTTAGTTGGTCAGCCAGCAAAACGTCAGGCTGTCACTAACCCAGAAAACACATTATTTGCGATCAAACGTTTGATCGGTCGTCGTTTCCAAGACGAAGAAGTTCAGCGCGACGTGTCTATCATGCCATACAAAATTGTAGCGGCTGATAACGGTGATGCGTGGTTAGATGTGAAAGGCCAAAAAATGGCACCGCCACAAGTTTCTGCTGAAGTGCTGAAAAAAATGAAGAAAACAGCGGAAGACTATCTGGGTGAACCAGTAACTGAAGCGGTTATCACTGTTCCAGCTTACTTTAACGATGCTCAGCGTCAAGCAACCAAAGATGCGGGTCGTATCGCTGGTTTAGAAGTAAAACGTATCATCAACGAACCAACAGCAGCAGCGCTGGCTTACGGTTTAGATAGAGAAGTTGGTAACCGTACTATCGCGGTTTACGACTTAGGTGGTGGTACATTCGACTTATCAATCATCGAAATCGATGAAGTTGATGGCGAAAAAACCTATGAAGTTCTGGCAACCAACGGTGACACTCACTTAGGTGGTGAAGACTTCGATACTCGTTTAATCAACTACTTAGTTGACGAATTCAAGAAAGAACAAGGTGTTGATCTGCGTAACGATCCACTGGCAATGCAACGTCTGAAAGAGTCTGCTGAAAAAGCAAAAATTGAGCTGTCTTCTGCTCAACAAACTGACGTTAACCTGCCATACATCACTGCGGATGCGACAGGTCCAAAACATATGAACATCAAAGTGACTCGTGCAAAACTGGAGTCACTGGTAGAAGATTTAGTTAAACGTTCTATGGAGCCAGTTAAAGTTGCTCTGCAAGACGCTGGTTTAAGCGTAGGTGACATCAACGACGTTATCTTAGTTGGTGGTCAGACTCGTATGCCAATGGTTCAGAAAGTTGTTGCTGATTTCTTTGGTAAAGAGCCACGTAAAGACGTTAACCCAGACGAAGCCGTTGCAATGGGTGCAGCAGTACAAGGTGGTGTATTAGCGGGTGATGTTAAAGACGTTCTGTTACTTGACGTAACTCCACTGTCTTTAGGTATCGAAACCATGGGTGGCGTGATGACTTCGTTAATCTCGAAGAACACCACAATCCCAACTAAACACAGCCAAGTATTCTCTACTGCGGAAGATAACCAAGCAGCCGTGACCATTCACGTACTGCAAGGTGAGCGTAAACGTGCAAGTGATAACAAATCACTGGGTCAGTTTAACTTAGATGGTATTCAAGCAGCGCCACGTGGTATGCCGCAAATCGAAGTGACTTTTGACATCGATGCGGACGGTATCCTGCATGTTTCTGCGAAAGACAAAAACAGCGGTCGCGAGCAAAACATCACCATTAAGGCATCTTCTGGTCTGAATGACGAGGAAATCGAAAAAATGGTACGTGACGCAGAAGCTAACGCTGAAGCAGACCGTAAATTTGAAGAGTTAGTGCAGGTTCGCAACCAAGCAGACCAACTGATTCACGGTACTCGTAAACAAATCGAAGAAGCAGGCGACAAATTACCAGCTGAAGATAAAGCGAACATCGAAAAAGCAACTTCAGAATTAGAAGTCGCTTCTAAAGGTGAAGATAAAGCTGAAATCGAAGCGAAAATCCAAGCGCTGGTAACGGCATCTGCGAAACTTCTGGAAATTGCACAGCAACAAGCTCAAGCGGGCGCTGCGGGTGCAGGTGCAGAAGCGAAGAAAGATGACGATGTTGTTGACGCTGAATTCGAAGAAGTTAACGACAAAGACAAAAAATAAGGCCCTTAGCGGGCGCAGTGACTATCGCAATAATGTTAAATAGTGACTGATACCGGACACGGGCGTTGAGGGAACTCTGCGCCCGTGTCTGCATGTTAAGGGAAAAATAAATGGCGAAAAGAGATTTTTATGAGGTTTTAGGCCTCGAAAAAAATGCTTCAGAAAAAGACATTAAGCGAGCATATAAGCGCTTAGCAATGAAATACCATCCTGACCGCAATCAGGAAAACAAAGATGAATCTGAAGAGAAATTCAAAGAGATAAAAGAAGCTTACGAAGTCCTGTCCGATGAGCAAAAACGTGCCGCTTACGATCAATATGGTCATGCCGCGTTTGAACAAGGCGGTATGGGTGGCGGAGGTGGATTCGGCGGCTTTGGTGGCGGCGATTTCAACAGTGATATTTTTGGTGACATCTTCGGTGACATTTTTGGTGGCGGTCGTCGTCAACAGCGCCCAAGCCGTGGTTCTGATCTGCAATACAACATGGAACTGACTCTTGAAGAAGCAGTCCGTGGAGTGACCAAAGAGATCCGTATTCCAACGCTCGAAAGCTGTGACGTGTGCCACGGTAGCGGTGCAAAACCAGGCACTAGCGCAGATACATGCCAAACCTGTCACGGTATGGGCCAAGTACACATGCGCCAAGGTTTCTTCTCAGTACAACAACCTTGCCCAACCTGTCACGGTCGCGGAAAAGTCATCAAAGACCCATGCAACAAATGTCATGGTCAAGGTCGTGTTGAGAAATACAAAACCTTATCCGTTAAGATCCCAGCAGGGGTTGATACGGGCGACCGCGTTCGTTTATCCGGTGAAGGTGAAGCTGGTGCGAATGGCGCTCCAGCAGGGGATTTATTTGTTCAAATGCATGTTTTACCTCACGATATTTTTGAACGTGATGGTAATAACTTACATTGCGAAGTGCCAATCAACTTTGCTGCGGCAGCGCTGGGCGGCGAAATTGAAGTCCCAACCCTTGATGGCCGCGTTAAACTGAAAATTCCTGCGGAAACCCAAACGGGCAAAACATTCCGTATGAAAGGTAAGGGCGTGAAGTCAGTACGTGGTGGTATGCAAGGTGACTTAATGTGTCACATTGTTGTCGAAACCCCAGTCAAACTGAATGAGAAACAAAAAGAGTTACTCAGAGAGTTTGGTGAGTCGTTAGGCGGCACGGGTGGCGAGAAAAATAGCCCACGTTCAAAACGCTTCTTAGATGGCGTGAAAAAATTCTTTGATGATTTAACCAATAAATAAGGGTTAATCGCTAAGTTAAGAATCATGGCTGATCCAGTGAAATACTGAATCAGCCATTTTTTTTATTTCACTGTTTCACCGCTGGCAACCACGGTTTTACGAACTTGATCAGCAAATTGTAGAGCCTCTTTCACAATCGCATTTTCATCAACTGTGAGTACTTTGCGGTCTTCCATTAATAGGTTTCCATCCACAATGGTATGGCGTACATTGGAAGCATTCGCGCCATAAACCAGTGCGGCATAAGGGCTATACATCGGAACCATATTCGGTGATTTTGTATCGACAACGATAATATCTGCCAATTTCCCCGCTTCTAGAGAGCCTAACTTATCTTCCATGTGAATGGCTTTTGCAGAGCCTTTGGTCGCTAATTCAACCACGGTGATGGGTGGCATTGCAGCTCTATCTTTATTTTCAAGCTTATGAATTTTACCCACTAAATTTAGCTCGTTCATGGTCGTTAAGGTATTGCTGGACATCGGACCATCAGTTCCTAAACCCACACGAACACCTTTTGCTAACATCGCGGTCACTGGAGCAACACCTTTGGCTGATTTGGTATTCGCACTGACATTATGTGCCACACCGACATCATACTGTTTGAGCAGGTCGATATCGGTTTCATCAACCATAATGGCATGAGCGGCAATCACTTTGTTATTCAGGACGCCGATGTCTGCCATATATTGAACCGGGCTTTTGCCGCCAGTACGTTTGGCAATTTCTTCTTGCTCTCTGTCGGTTTCCGCTAAGTGGATCATCACGGGAACATTCAGTTCTTGAGAAAGCTTAGCAATTTTCTGTAGATGTTCAGTGGTGTTGGTATAAGGTGCATGAGGCGCAAAAGCTGGCGTAATGCGAGGATGATCCTTGTATTGGTTGATAAATTTCACGGCATAAGCGATACCTTCATCTGCATTTTTAGCATCAGCAACAGGGAATTTGATCACGGATTCTCCAAGGATCGCGCGCATACCAATTTTATCGACGGTTTTTGCAACCTCATCTTCGAAATAGTACATATCCACGTAAGTTGTAACGCCACCTTTGACCATTTCGACGTTGGCTAAGTTAGCGCCTACTCGCACCATTTCACGGGAAACCATCTTGCTCTCTAATGGGAAGATATAGCGGTGCAAACGGTCGGGGACATCGTCGGCAAGGGAACGAAATACAGTCATTGATGCGTGAGTATGGGTATTGATTAACCCTGGCATGACTATATCGCCATCAACATTTAGCCGTTTTTTGGCGGTATATTGCGTGGCAAGCTCAGGGCCGCCAACAGCGATAATTTTATTTTTATCAATAACAACGGTCCCATTCTCAATAACTTGATTATTGGCATCCATTGTCAAAACAGTACCATCAACAATGATTAAATCCGCTGGAGTGGTGGCAAGTGCCGCGATAGGTGCTGCCATCATCGATATGGCAACGAGAGATCGGAGTAATGTCATTCTTACCTCATGACTCAATGAAAAATAGGGCTAAAAATTATTTGTATCAAATATTATGGGCATCAAATATAGGATGTAAAACTTATCTTCTAAGCACCGCTATCTTAACTGGATAGTTTCGCCAGTAACACCCCAAGTAAGATGACAATACAGGCGAGGACTCGCATTCCATTAAATTTCTCTTTAAGAAATACAATGGAAAGAAACATAGCAAAAAGGACACTAGTTTCACGAATAGCAGCAACGAGTACGATGGGGGCTTGGCTCATTGCCCAGATTGCGATGCCGTAGCTAATTAGCTGCATTAACCCGCCAAGCAACCCTGAGCGCCAATATTGCCTAAACCCGTGTAGTAATGAACTTTTGTATTTCATCACTCCAGGGATGGCGAGTACCGCACCATTTAATAAAAACAGCCATAGGGTATAAACAACGGGATCTTGACTGGCTCTAGCGCCATATCCATCTGAGAGGGTATAACAAGCCGTAAAAAAGGCAGTGCACAATGCAAAGCTAAGCGCTTTACCTTTGATATTCAAAGTAAATTTTCGACCTGCAAACGCGATGGCTACCACGCCTGAAATGATGAAAATAATCCCTACAAAACTCATAAATGGTAAGGATTCATTGAATAAAACAATACTTAATAACGCGGTGATTAAAGGGGCTGAGCCGCGAGAAATAGGGTAAATTTGGCTGAGGTCACCATGGTTATAAGCTTGGCTGAGAAAATAGATATAACCGATGTGAAATAATACTGACAAAGCTAGCCACGGGACGGCATCAGGAGATGGCAGCCCAAACCAAAAGAGAGCTGGAATAGTTAAAATTCCAGAAAAAATGGCAATCATTATCAAACCAAAGAAGCGGTCATTACCAAATTTAACCAGAGCATTCCAACTGGCATGGCAAAACGCAGCAAACAGCACAGAAAGCAGTACGTATAGGGACATAATATAGAGAGATAGTGATTGCTTAAGAGTGGCTCGAGTATCACATAAAGCGTCTTTTTTATGAAGCGGCACGCAAGGAAGAGAGGGCAGGTACTTTTATTTTTGCGAAGGGCTTCGAAAATAAAAAAATAAACGATTTTTTGGACTATCGATAATGGTCATTTTTCATTAGTCTCTAAAAAAGTTGAATATTTAAAGCGCTTTACTCAGTAAATTTATTGTTGGTTTTTAGAATAGTTGCCTATAGTTAAATTAACGATTTATTATCATTCGTCGTGATCTCGATTGCTAAATACTCGGAAATTACGATCATTAATGGATAAATAAACGATTTTTTACGAATTAATGATTATCATAATATTAACATTCAAAAGTATTTTTTGGAGTTATTCATATGACAGCAATTATTCGTAAATTTTTAAAGTTAGAAGCAGCAGGAGGGCTACTCCTAATTATTGCTGCCATTGTCGCTTTAATAATGGCTAATACGCCATTACAAGGAGCTTATCAGCAATTTTTAGATATTCCGGTAACCATTAAAATTTCAACATTTGAATTAGATAAACCTCTGATTCTATGGATTAATGATTTCTTAATGGCCGTGTTTTTCCTGGTTGTTGGTTTAGAGGTAAAACGCGAGTTATTGGAAGGATCCCTTGCGGGACGTGATAAAGCGATATTTCCAGCAATTGCGGCTGTGGGGGGAATGATTGCACCAGCGTTAGTTTACTTAGCGTTCAATGGTGCTGACGATATTACTCGTCAAGGTTGGGCTATCCCAGCAGCAACAGATATTGCGTTCGCGTTAGGCGTAATGGCGTTATTGGGTAAGCGAGTGCCTACAGAGCTCAAAGTGTTTTTATTGGCATTAGCTATCATTGATGACCTTGGTGTCATTGTGATCATTGCCTTTTTCTATACCAGCTCAGTTTCTGTGGTAGCGCTAAGTTTAGCGGCACTGTGTGTGGCAATCCTCTGTCTAATGAACTGGAGACGAGTTGAAAACACCGCAGCTTACTTAGTGATTGGCTTAATCTTGTGGGTTTGTATTCTGAAATCAGGGGTTCATGCCACTCTGGCTGGGGTGATTGTTGGTTTCTTAATTCCATTAAGAGGGACTAATAATACAAAACCGTCGGAAGAACTAGAGCATGTGTTGCACCCTTGGGTTGTTTATCTCATTTTGCCTATCTTCGCGTTTGCAAATTCAGGCGTAGAGCTCAATGGCGTCACCCTTGATGGTTTAATGAGCCCATTACCACTTGGCGTTGCTGCGGGTTTGATACTGGGCAAACCAGTCGGTATTTTCTTATTTAGTTGGATTTCGGTAAAAGTAGGGTTGGCTAAATTGCCAGCATCGATTAACTTGAAGCAAGTGTTTGCTGTTTCTGTGCTTTGTGGAATCGGTTTTACTATGTCTATTTTTATCACCGGCCTCGCTTTTGAAGGGCTTGATGAAGTGTATAGTACCTACTCGAGACTGGGTATTTTAATTGGCTCAACAACAGCAGCATTGTTAGGGTACTTTATGTTAAGGGTAGTGTTACCGAAACCAAAAGTTTCGCACAGTGATGCAAAATAAACATAATAGACGTAATTATTAGTAAGAATTTTCGAGTTAATCTTCTATGATATGCCCGCGGTATGAGTTGCATACTGCGGGTATTTTAACTTATAACTCCCGATTACGGGGTACGGGTAAAGCGTATGGTCAGTATGTACTGTGGTCATTAAGTACTGCGGTCATTATTGGCGATACAAAAGGAATCGATATGCGGGTTTCACATCTTAATTTTAACCACCTTTACTATTTCTGGCATGTTTGCAAAGAAGGCTCTGTTGTCGGTGCTGCCGAGGCTCTTTACCTGACACCACAGACAATTACTGGGCAAATTAAAGCACTCGAAGAACGGTTAGGTGGAAAATTATTTAAGCGCCAAGGTCGAGGGCTCGTGCCTTCAGAGCTGGGACAACTGATTTTTCGTTATGCTGACAAAATGTTTATGCTCAGCCAAGAAATGCTGGATATCGTCAACTACAGCCGAGAATCTAACCTACTGTTTGATGTGGGTGTGGCTGACGCATTATCGAAACGTTTAGTCAGCCGTGTACTAGAAACAGCAGTTGTAGAACATGAGCAAATTCATTTACGTTGCTTTGAATCGACTCATGAGCTGTTACTGGAGCAATTAAGCCAGCACAAGCTGGATATGATTTTATCGGATTGCCCTGTGGACTCTTCACAGCAAGAGGGTTTGTTCTCCGTTAAATTAGGTGAATGCAGCGTGAGCTTTTTCTGCCGTCAGCCAGTACCGAAGAAACCATTCCCTGAATGTCTAGAAGAGCGTAGGTTATTAATTCCAGGTCGTCGTTCTATGCTAGGCCGCCATTTATTAACATGGATCCGCAATAAAAACCTGCAAGTTGAAGTACTCGGCGAATTTGATGATGCAGCATTAATGAAAGCATTTGGAATGTATCACAATGCCATTTTCGTGGCGCCATCTTTGTATGCAAAAGATATTTTTGCTGATAATGAAGTGCAAGAAATTGGCCGCTTAGATAGCGTTAAAGAAGAGTATTACGTGATTTTTGCGGAAAGAATGATCCAGCACCCAGCAGTACAACGTGTCTGCAATAAAGATTTTTCTGAGTTATTTTCAGCTCCGTTCGATAATTTAGAACAGAAAGTTTAGAGCACGAAAGTGTAAGGTAAGAAATTAGTAGACAAAAAAACCGGCCTAAGCCGGTTTTTTATAATCAAGAAGCGAAATTACATTGCTTTGATTTGAGCAACTAAGTTAGCTTTATGACGTGCTGCTTTGTTTTTGTGGATCAGGCCTTTGCTAGCGTGGCGATCAACAAGAGGTTGCATGTCATTGAATGCTTTCTGAGCTGCTTCTTTATCGCCTGCAGCGATAGCAAGGTAAACTTTCTTAATAAAAGTACGTACCATAGAGCGACGGCTAGCGTTGTGCTGGCGACGTTTCTCTGATTGAACGGCACGTTTCTTAGCTGATTTGATATTAGCCAAGGTCCAACTCCCAAATGTATTCTATTGAGGACAATTTAAAGGTCAAGGAATATGCCCTTTCGCCCTTCATTTGTCAATGGATTTGTGCAAATAAACATCGTGTACTTCGATGTCAATGCGTTGTGAATGGTGCAAGATTCTACCAGCAAATATCAGAAGAATACAGATCTGCGCGTGAAAAAAAGCATAATTGATAGAAGATATTTTAAATCATTTTTCAGAAAAAATTTTTTTAGTGATATCAAATGTTCATCAAGATGAAATTGAATGATAACTAGAG
>NZ_JAERJY010000088.1:0-14611 GCF_018257375.1 Providencia sp. JGM181
ATGCATCATTAAAGGATTAACAATGCCAATCTGCGCTTTCTTTTCAAGATCAAAACCTGCGAAACATTACCCCCTCCTATTTCTCCTCCCATTTAAATAACCGATAATAAAAAAGCTATCAAAAAGGTAAATTCTACTTGCGATTTAGTACCGATCGTGGATATTATTCGTCTTGTAGAATAAATGAAACCTGGTTCCGTTAAATGGAACTTTAGCGAAAAGCCAAAAAATCACAAGTAAAGACTCATACACAGCAGGATAAAAAATGGCAAATAAAGCAGGTGAAGATTATTCTCTGGCGCGGGTACCGCAAAGTGCTCGTCGACCGTTTTATGAAGTGTTGATCCTCCGTATCGGTTCACTCGCTTGCGTTTCGCAAGTGATGCTAGGTGCAGCGCTTGGTTATGGATTAACGTTTTGGCAGGCGTTTTGGGCAACAATGCTCGGTTCTGTAATTTTACAGGTCGTCAGTTGGGGTCTCGGAGCGGCAGCTTGCCGTGAAGGAATGTCAATCAGTCTACTGTCTCGGTGGTCTGGTTTTGGAAAACTAGGATCGGCATTAATTGGAGGAGCCATTGCTATCTCCTTAATGGGTTGGTTCGGTGTCCAAAATGGTTTCTTCGCGGATGGTATGTATAAAGCGACTAACGTGCTAACACCAGGGACCTGGTCGCTTATTACAGGCATTGCGGTGACAATTATTACGGTATATGGGTATCGCTTTTTATCTATTACCGCGAATATTTCAACACCGCTATTTTTATTCGCACTAGGTTGGGCTACTTATAATTTATTATCGGGACAGGACATTAGTTTATTAATTAATGCCACTGAACCTGCCGGGCCTTTAATGACAATGCCAGCTGCAATTACGATGGTTGCGGGTGGTTTTATCATCTCTGCTGTAACAACACCAGACATCAGTCGCTTTATGCATAAGCCGAAAGATGTGTTCTGGATGACGTTGATTGGTACATTCTGTGGCGAGCTTTTCGTCAACATGATAGCGGTATTAATGGCTTTAGCATTACGCACAAGCCAAGTTTTTGATTTGATGATGGCGTTAACTGGGTTGCTAGGTGCATCGATTGTTATCTTCTCAACAATTAAAATGAATGATATCAATCTCTACTCTTCATCACTCGGCTTCTCCACACTGTTGAACGCTATTTTTAATAAGCGTTTTGACCGCCGTTATTTAACATGGATTATTGGTATTTTTGGTACCGTGGCTTCCATGTTAGGCATTTTAGATAACTTTATTAGTTTCTTAATTTATCTTGGTATTTCGATTCCGCCTGTCGCGGGTATTATGGTTGTCGATTATTACTTGTTAAAACGTGACAGAAAAGAGCTGGATATCACCCGAGAACAAGGCATTTTACCAACGCGTTGTGAAGCGTATAACCCAGTAACTTTAGTGGCATGGTGCTGTGCGGTCGTTGTTGGCTGGGGAACCTCTGCTCTAGGACCTTTTGGTGCAGATATTGGCGTTCCAGCGTTGAACTCTTTGCTGGTTGGTGCGGTGGCTTATTGGATTGGTATGCGCTTATTAGCGGCATTCCGAGGCGAAAAAGGCATTCACTTCCGCCAAGTTTCTCATTTAGATTGAGGGCAAATGGATGACTGATAACCGAGTTAAAGTTGCGCTAGCTCAGTTCGATTCTGAGCTAGGAAATAAGACAGGTAATTTGCAACGCATGGCGCAATTGTGCGAACAAGCGGCATCGCAAGGGGCGAAACTTATCTGTTTCCCTGAGCTAGCCACAACCGGTTATCGTGGTGATCTGTTATCTACTCAATTATGGGATCTCAGCGATTTTGACGGCAGCGAAACATATCGTATGTTTAGTCAATTGGCTTCCCGCTTAGATATCACGATTGTAGCGGGATTTGCCGAACGCGGTAGCCGTCTAGGCGAAGTGTATAACTCAGTGGGCGTATGGAATCCTGGCTGTGAAAATATCAGCGGTGTATTTCGTAAGGTTCATGCGTTTGGTATTGAAAAACAGTGGTTCAAAAACGGGGATACTTTCCCCGTGTTTGATACGCCAATCGGTAAAATTGGTGTGATGATTTGCTACGACATGGGCTTCCCTGAAGTAGCGCGGATCCTCACTTTACAAGGCGCTGAGTTACTGATTGCGCCTTCTGCCTGGTGTATTCAAGACCGCGATATGTGGGATATTAATACAGCGTGTCGTGCTTTAGAAAATGGCACGCATCTTCTAGCGGTAAATCGCTGGGGGCATGAAGAAGATTTACACCTATTTGGCGGCAGTAAAATTATGGGCCCGCGTGGGCAAGTTTTGTGTGAGGCATCTTGCGAACAAGAACAGTTGTTAGTTGGTGAGATTGATTTTCGTCTTCAGGCGCATACGCGTTTAAGTGTGCCTTATTTAAGAGATAGAAAGCCTCTGGATTATGGCTTGCTAGTGCAGGAAACTCAGGTATGAGTATTTTAACAAGTGTTGTCGACGTGTATCGCCTATTTTTACGCTCAGGTAATGAGCTAACGGTCACCACGTTGGTCAATGAATTATCGATGCCGAAAAGCTCTGCCTCACGTCTGTTAAAGCAAATGGCAGAACTTGGTTTACTCGAAAAGAAAAATAACGCGCCGATTTATCGTCCAGGTTTGTTGATTATGGAGATTGCCCACCGAGCTCGTGGCATGAACCATTTAATTGATATGGCGTTAGAAGCATTAGACAGTTTGACGAAAGATACGGGGTTTACCAGTTATGTATCTGCGTTAGATGAAGATAAAGTCCGTGTTGTTCATGCACGAATTGGTAACAGCATGCTGCAAGTGGTTACGCAGCCGGGAACGCGTTTACCTATTGGTGGCACATCAACGGGACGCGCATTATTAGCACGTTTGCCGATAAATGAGCGCATAAACTTAATTAATTTAGAGCCTGAAGAGTCTCGAGCTAGTTTAAATGAGCGCATTAGCGTGATCACTGAACGAGGTTGGGAGTTTTCAGTCAATGAGTCAGTTGCCGGTGTCGCTTCTGTATCCAGTACAGTATATGACCCTTCACAAAATACGTTGTATGCGTTGTGTTTGAGTCTCCCTGCGTCGCAAATGACCGATGAGATTATCGTGCAGTTGTCCCAAGATCTTTACCGTAAGGCTTCTTACCTAGGATGTATGGTTGGGGATCCTTATTGGTTAGAGCGTAGTACCAAGTAGTCAAAAAACCTTGTGATATCCAGCAGTATCAGTAGTAAAAGTTCAGTAATGAGTAGTTGCAGTAAATAATAATTAAATACCATTCAAAGTGCGTGAATACGCCTTCATCAGGAAATATACCCTTTGTCTTTAGTTAAGGGGTATTCAGAGTAAACGGGTGCTCTTTTGGTGCCCGTTTACTCTAAAACTCTAAAAAAAATAATTAGAATTAAAGGAAGTACAATGACTCTAAAGCAAACTTTGTGCGTTTATGAGCTGCTCGATTGTGCGAATGTTAGTGGGCATGATGTTGTTCAGTTGTTCCAGGATTTCCCCTCAGTTCAAGTCATTTCAACGACGGTTGTCGATCAAAAAGGCCAAAGCGATTTCGTCAGAATCACCATTCCGGGTTTACAAGGCAAGTCCCAAGGTAAGAATGCACCAACGTTAGGGATCATCGGGCGTTTAGGTGGATTGGGAGCCAGGCCTTCGCGCATTGGGGTTGTTTCTGATGCGGATGGCGCAATTGCTGCCATCACAACGGGATTAAAATTGGCTGAAATGCAGCAAAGAGGAGATGCATTACAGGGGGATGTGATCATTACAACGCATATCTGTCCAAATGCACCAACTCGTCCGCATACACCCGTCGATTTTATGGATTCCCCCCTTGAAGACGCAACGATGAATCTTCATGAAGGGATCCCTGAAGCTGATGCAATTTTATCGGTGGATACCACCAAAGGAAATCGCTTAATTAACCATAAGGGTTATGCGCTATCACCGACGGTTAAATCGGGGTATATCCTACCTGTTTCTGAGGATCTATTGCGTTTAATGGAGTGGAGTAGCGGACAAAATGCAGTGACTTTCCCGCTATCTATCCAAGATATCACGCCTTATGGCAATGGGCTTCATCACCTCAATAGTATTATGCAACCAGCAGTTTCAACGACGGTTCCGGTTGTTGGTGTCGCCATTTGCACTGAAACTGTTGTACCGGGTTGTTCAACGGGAGCCAGCCATGAAGTAGACATTGCTGCGACTGTGAAATTTATGATTGAAGTCGCAAAAGCTTTCGGTGAAGGGCAATGCGCGTTCTATGATGAAGAGCAATATCAGTTATTAACTGAATTGTATGGTGATATGCATCATTTGCAGGCAACGGATGAACAATAATATTTGTTTTAGACTGTCTTAATTTAGAACGTCGTTAATTTGGAATAGCCACAGTTAATTATTTACCCCTTAAAAATAATTAACTGTGCTCTATTACCCTAGCTTATTCTGTTTTCGCTTCACCACTTTCGATAATTGGGATAATGGCGGTAGCATGCGCGCCTTTAGGTCCGTCAATCATAAGCGTGTAGCTGACCTTTTGACCCGCTTTGAGTGTCCGGTAACCATCCATCTGGATTGTGGAATAATGTGCAAATACATCATCTCCGCCATCTTCTGGGCAAATAAAACCAAAACCTTTGGCATTATTGAACCACTTAACCGTACCTGTATTCATATTTCTGTCCTTCAAGTTTGCTACTGACTGTTTATATACATGCATAAAATACACATGCAAACTAGGTATAAATACGAAGTTAATCGCTCGCATTTCATACTGTATTGAATAGGGATATTTGGTCAAGAGTCGGATTTTGGCTTTTTGAATAAACTGAAAATAATCCGATGAGCGTTTTTCGTGAAATTTTAAATTTTTTGACGTATATCACAAAATTTAGATGCTATAAGTTAGTTATCAGCCCATGGTACACTGGGATAAATTGAGAATTCAGTACCAAAATGAAGACAAAGTATTTTTAATGGCTTAGCTTTATTGAATTGCTATTTAGTGAATAGATATCATTGATAATAAAGGCTATGCTTAAATTGAATTTCCACACTGAGCAACACGACTGAGCACGAAAGTAATGAGTGATTTTCTGGGCACATTTAAAACTGACACAATTTTTAAAGATGAAGTTGAAAAGACGCTGCAACCACCATCGATGTATAAAGTCTTGTTAAATAATGATGATTATACTCCGATGGATTTTGTTGTTGAGGTGTTACAAAAATACTTTTCTTTTGATGAAGAACGCGCTACACAGATAATGTTAGATGTGCATTTTCAAGGTAAAGGTATTTGCGGTGTTTATACTGCGGAAGTTGCAGAAACTAAAGCCGCTCAAGTCAATGCTTTTGCAAGGGAACATGAATATCCTTTATTGTGTACTATAGAGAAAGTCTGAAGAGTCTTAATATCAATTTTGGGAGGTGCTTATGCTCAATCAAGAATTGGAGCTTAGTCTAAATGTTGCTTTTACCAGAGCGAAAGACAATCGCCATGAATTTATGACTGTGGAGCACCTATTGCTGGCATTATTGAGCAATATCTCTGCGCGTGAAGCTTTAGAGGCTTGTAAGGTCGACTTGGTTGCCCTGAGACAAGAACTCGAACATTTTATTGCCCAAACTACGCCGCTATTACCTGAGAATGATACACGAGACACTCAACCGACTTTGAGTTTCCAGCGCGTACTGCAACGTGCTGTTTTTCATGTTCAATCATCAGGACGCAGCGAAGTGACTGGTGCGAATGTGCTAGTGGCAATTTTTAGCGAACAAGAATCCCAAGCGGCTTATTTATTACGTAAGCATGATGTTAGCCGCCTTGATGTCGTTAATTATATTTCCCACGGTACCATTAAAGGTGAAGATTCTTCTTCATCGGAGGATGATGCCGCAAACAATACCCCACCAAGTGAAGAGCAACCGGTCTCAGAAGACCATATGGACAACTTCACCACCAATCTGAACCAACAGGCTAAGAAAGGGAATATCGACCCGCTGGTGGGACGTCAGGCTGAATTAGAGCGTACCATTCAAGTGTTATGCCGTCGCCGTAAAAATAACCCATTATTGGTTGGGGAATCCGGCGTAGGTAAAACGGCGATCGCCGAGGGCTTAGCATGGCGTATTGAGCAAAATGATGTGCCTGAAGTGATGAAAGATTGCACAATCTACTCACTGGATATCGGCTCATTGTTGGCAGGTACTAAATATCGCGGTGATTTTGAAAAACGTTTTAAAGCGCTGCTGAAAATGTTGGAAAAAGACCCGAAAAGCATTCTGTTTATCGATGAAATTCATACGATTATCGGTGCCGGTGCGGCATCGGGTGGACAGGTAGACGCTGCAAACTTGATTAAGCCGCTGTTATCAAGCGGGCGTATCCGGGTGATTGGCTCTACTACCTATCAAGAATTCAGCAATATCTTTGAGAAAGATAGAGCGCTGGCTCGACGCTTCCAAAAAATTGATATTGTGGAGCCTACCCCTGAAGAAACCGTGCGTATCATTAATGGATTGAAACCGAAATATGAGTCTCACCATGATGTGCGCTACACCGCGAAAGCTATTCAGGCGGCGGTGGATTTATCGGTGAAATACATTACCGATCGCCATCTGCCGGATAAAGCGATTGATGTTATCGATGAAGCGGGAGCTAGAACCCGTTTAGTGGCGCCAAGCAAGCGCAAGAAAACCATCGGTGTACCTGAAATCGAAACTGTGGTGGCGCGTATTGCGCGTATTCCAGAAAAAACGGTTTCCTCTAGCGATAAAGATCGTTTGAGAACCTTAGACTCACGCCTGAAGATGTTAGTCTTTGGACAAGATAAAGCGATTGAGGCGCTGTCTGAGGCGATTAAAATGAATCGCGCAGGCTTAGGGTTAGATCATAAGCCTGTCGGCTCATTCTTGTTTGCAGGACCAACTGGTGTGGGTAAAACGGAAGTCACCGTGCAGCTGGCAAAAGCATTGGATGTGAAACTGCTACGCTTTGATATGTCCGAATATATGGAACGCCATACAGTTAGCCGACTGATTGGTGCTCCTCCGGGATATGTTGGTTTTGACCAAGGTGGTTTACTGACCGATGCCGTCATTAAGCATCCGCATTCCGTCGTGTTATTGGACGAAATTGAAAAAGCGCACCCTGATGTGTTTAACATTCTTCTGCAAGTGATGGATCACGGTACGTTGACGGATAATAACGGACGTAAAGCGGATTTCCGTAATGTGATTGTGGTCATGACTACCAACGCAGGGGTACAAGAAACCCAGCGCCGTTCGATAGGCTTTGCAGAGCAAGATAATAGTACGGATGCGATGTCTGAAATTAAAAAGACATTTTCACCGGAATTCCGTAACCGTCTTGATGGCATTATTTGGTTTAATGCGCTGTCGATGGATATCATCACGCAAGTGGTGGATAAATTCATTGTTGAGCTGCAAGCTCAGTTGGATGAGAAGGGTGTCTCGATTGAGGTCAGCCAAGCAGCTCGTCGTTGGTTGTGTGAGAAAGGGTATGACAAAGCAATGGGTGCCCGACCTATGGCGCGTGTCATTCAGGATAACCTGAAGAAACCATTAGCGAATGAACTCCTGTTTGGTTCATTAATGAATGGTGGCTCGGTGAGTATCGGGCTTGATGAAAAGAGTCACACACTGACATACAGCTTCAGTAGCGTACACAAGGCCTCTCCAGAGGATGCTGTAATCTGACAATAGCTAGTACCACAGGTGTCTTAGGCACCTGTGGTCTTGTCAGGCCTTGCCTGAAAATCGAAAATCAGCGGCTACGGAAAATGATGCGGCCTTTGCTCAGGTCGTAAGGAGTTAACTCTACAGTTACCTTGTCGCCTGTCAGAATGCGGATGTAGTTTTTACGCATTTTACCAGAGATGTGCGCAGTCACGACGTGACCGTTTTCCAGTTCAACGCGGAACATTGTATTTGGCAGGGTATCCAAAACCGTTCCCTGCATTTCAATATTATCTTCTTTGGCCATCTAATCCTCTAAGTCTAATAACCGTGATTTTTTACGGGCAAGATAATGCCCAAAAACCCACACTAAGTAAAGAAGTGTCGCATTTTAAAGCGATCTTTCTTTAAAATAGTTGGGGATAAAATTACTGTATTGCCACTTTCTATCGCTTAAAAAGTGGTGATTTTTCAAATGATTGAGGTAAATCAATTGACTGTGGTAACCAGCATGCTGGGTCAATCCGCAGGTCACGCCACCGATAAAGAATATGCAGAAAATCCCTGCGGGAGATCTCCGTCGCGCCAAGTGAAGCGGTGTGGTGGTTAAGTACCTGACAATCAAAAAGTTGCCCATTATAGCGCAAAAAATGAAAATAGAATGTAATAAAAGCACATTTGGACGCATCATTCATTCTACTGAACATTGACTCCCCACAAAACAGGTGCCCCATGTTCACGCCATACAAGCCCCCCACCAGCTGATCACCATGCCAAGCCTCAATAGAGTGGGCGTGTCCCTCTTGGTGTAGTGCGAGATAGCCCGCTTGCACAGAGGGTAGGATCCACGTGCCTTCCTTGCGTACTGCACAAGCCGCTATCACCTCTTTGAACGCATGATTTATGGTAATGCGATAAGGGGATTTTTTTAATGTTTTGATCATGGAACGGCTGATATGCAGGTCGCCCACTTTCAAGACTGCTCGCGGATCAGGGGACCACCACAATGGGACTTCACCGGGGTTAAACCACGGGAAAATACCATCATAGTAAGCCGCTTGTAAGCGTCGAGATGATAAATCACCGCCGATCGCCAGTAACCCATTAGGTTCCCGCATCGCTTCAGACACGGGCGGGAACAGGTATGAATCATCGTCTAATTGGTACATGGTGCACCTCAGCGAGTTTGCTGAACCAAATGACGTTGACGGAATTGATAATAACGACCTTGCTCAGCTAACAATTGTGGGTGTGAGCCTTGCTCAATAATTTCGCCATTATCCATCACACAAATGGTATCCATTTGTTCTAAACCTTGCATACGATGGGTGATCACCAGTAGCGTTTTGTCAGCACATTTTTGTTTGAGTAAGCTAAGAATTTGTTGCTCAGTATGGGCATCTAACCCTTCTGTTGGCTCATCCATTAATACCAGCGGCGTATTGTGCAGAAGGGCGCGAGCGATACCTAAGCGGCGCTGCTCTCCTCCTGATAATTGGCGACCGCCTTCACCCATCCAGGCGTTTAATTTTAGCTGATTATCCAACAAATTATCTAAGCCCACTTGGGTGAGTACATCGCAAAGTTGCTCATCTGAGGCTTGTTCGTTGGCTAATAATAAATTGTTGCGAAGGGTATCGCTGAACACATGAACGCGCTGAGGAACTACGGACATTACGCCCCGTAGCGATTCTTCGCTGTAAGCTTGAATTGGCTGACCATTAATTGATATCACGCCACTGTCCACATCCCAAGCGCGGGTGAGCAATTGCAGCAGAGTTGATTTACCGCAGCCCGTTTTCCCTAATAATGCAATGTGTTGGCCTTGTTTAATCGATAAGGAGACATTTTTCAATACGGCGAAAGGCTGTTCTGGATAAGTGAACGTGACGTTATCGATGGTCAGGCTCTCAAGAGAATCGAGCGTAGTGCCTTGGCTGACAAAATTCACTTCCGGTTTTGCATGCATTAACTGAGAGACGCGGGTGGCTGATGCGATCACTTGCCCCATATGTTGGAATGCGACGGCAACAGGCCCTAAGGCTTCAAACGAGGCTAATGCACAGAAAACAAATAAGGCAATCAGCGCACCGGGTTGTGTATTTCCGCCAACATGTTCAGCTGCCATCCATAAAAGCAAGGTCGCGGTTAGTCCTGATGCACACAGAATGATGGCTTGAGATAAACCTGTCAGTGCCGCTTGTTGCTGCTGGCGACCTTGCCATGAGTTTTCGATGTTTGATAAATTTTGACGAAAACGCGCAGTCGCGCCAAACAAGGCTAATTCGGCTTGACCTTGCAATGCTGAAGTTAATACTGTGCGGTAATTTCCGCGCAGTTCAGTCAGTTCGCGTCCAATCGGTTTACCTGCACGATAAAATACAAATGGCATCGTAAACAGCAGGAACAGCATAACGCCACCTAATGTCCATGCAAGGCGAGGATCAAGGAAACTTAAACCAATGATCAGGACAAACGTGACAAAGAAAGCACTGACAATCGGCGAGAGAACACGTAAGTAAAGGTGGTCTAGGGTTTCGACATCCGCAACCAGTCGGTTTAATAGATCTCCTTGGCGGAAACGGCTGATCCCACCCGGAGAGAGCGGTAACACCTTACTGAAGGCGAACACGCGCAGATGTGCTAACACTTTAAATGTCGCATCGTGGCTGACTAAGCGCTCGGCGTAGCGTCCTGCGGTACGGAAAATAGCCGCACCACGAACCCCAGCCGCAGGCAACATATAGTTAAAGAAAAAGATCCCCGGCGCACCGACGATAGCCGCACCGGCTAAGAACCATCCCGATAACGTGAGGAGGCCAATACTGGAAAGCAGCGTGACAATTGCCAGAATAATCCCTAAGGAAATCAAAAACCAATGACGGCGATAGAGGGCTAAGAAGGGGAGTAACACTTTCATTTTCAAAGCTCCTCTTGGCGATGAGCGAGTAACTGGGCAAAAGCACCTTCAGACTGGCTCAGTTGTTGGTAATCACCACGCTGGATAATTTTTCCGTTAGACATGACCCAAATTTGGTCATAATCGATGGTTTCTTCAAGTAAATGGGTCACTAATAACGTGGTTTGCTGCTCAGATAATTGATTCAATGTTTCCATCACACGCTGTTCGCTGTGAGCATCTAAGCTGGCTGCTGGTTCATCTAATAGCAACAAGCGAGAGGGTTTTAAGAGTACACGAGCGACAGCGACACGCTGGGCTTGCCCAACAGAAAGACGTGCGGCGAAATCACCTAAGCGAGTATTTAAGCCATCCGGTAAGTTTGGTAGAAATTCCGCGACATAGGCTTTTTCGATCGCAGACTGAATTTCTGACTCAGTCGCATTTGGCTTCCCTAGGCAAATATTTTCCTGCAATGTTTGTTCAGGTAAATGTGGGTTTTGCCCAACCCAGCCGACCAAAGCACGCCACTGTTCAGGGCATAATTGATTGAGCTCATTGCCATTAATAGTGATGGAACCACGGTAAGGCAAGAAGCCAAGTAATAAGTTTAATAGGGAGCTTTTACCCGCACCACTTTGACCTACTAAGGCGATGCGTTGTTGCGGCTCAATGGTGAAATCGAGAGGACCCGCCAGGATAGTGCCATCATGGGAGAGAACTTCCAGCTGCTTGGCTTCAATGCGAATAGGTTGTTCATCAATTACCTTATCGCCTTGTGGTAATTGTTCGTCACCTTGACTTTCGAGTAAGGTCACCAGAGATTCCGCGGCGCCTACTGCTTGGGCTTTTGCATGATAGTAAGTGCCTAGGTCGCGCAGCGGCTGGAAAAATTCTGGGGATAAAATCAGCGCAAGGAAACCTGCAAATAATGTGACTGGCAGGCCATAACTGCCGAAACTTAACTCTCCAAGATACGAAAATCCGAAATAAACGGCGACAACCGCAATGGAGATTGATGCGAAAAACTCCAAGACTCCCGACGATAAAAATGCCATACGCAGCACTTCCATGGTGCGAGAACGGAAGTCTTCGGTGGATTCACGAATCTGGGAGACTTCCGCTTTGCCACGGAAAAATAAGCGTAGGGTGTCTAATCCTCGTAAACGGTCGAGGAAACTACCACTCAAACGGCTTAAGGCAAGGAAGTTACGGCGGTTAGCATCGGCAGCACCGAGTCCTACCAGTGCCATGAAAATCGGAATTAACGGTGCGGTTGCAAATAAAATCAGCGCAGCTGCCCAGTTAAATGGGAAGATGGCAATCAAGATCATGATTGGGATGATGGTGGCTAAATACATTTGCGGAAGATAGCGAGAATAGTAATCCTGCATGTCTTCAATCTGCTCAAGAATAATCGTTGCCCAGCTTCCTGCTGGCTTACCCTTGACCCAGACAGGGCCTAACTCTTGCAGTTTATCTAATACCATACTGCGGACTTGCTGCCTGACAACTTGTCCACATCGGTAGCCCGCGCGTTCACGAAGATAGTGAACAACACCGCGTAAAATAAAGACACTAATTAATAATGCAAAGTCAGTGAGGAGTTGCTCTCGTGGAATGTGGTCCATCATGAGGGCTTGAAGGATCACAGCGAGGAACCAAGCCTGCGCAATAATTAATAAACCGCTGACTATGCCTAATAGCATAGAAATTCGGAGCCAACGCTTAGCAGGAGCGCTGTGTTGCTTTAACCAACGCACCAATTCAGTCTGTCTTGATTTATCCATAATGATTTAGTTAGCAGGTGTAGTTTTCATGTTATTGAGTGCAGTTAAGATAGTTGACTTTGTCATCAAATCTCACCGAATTTTTGCCTATCATAACAGCTTCCATCAGATATGTTACATAATAAAAGCCAGTTATTTGAATAGAACAATTTTTGTTATCGATATGTTTTATAAAGGTAAATTATATGGGCGTAATATAATTAAATTTGAACTAACAGAGGATGTTACCGTTATTACAAAGAAAAAATAAGGTGGCTTAATTTATAATTGTTAAGCCACCTACATTTTAGGTTGAAATAATTTTGGGGGATTTTTGTGTGTTATTCAGGAACAATTTGCAACCAGGTTTTTGGTTTCAATATAAACTGGTTGTTGAGTAGCTTATCCCATGCTGTTTTTTTGGATTGCATATCATCGAATAGCTCTCTTTGCGTATCGACTAATTTCCATGTGTTATCCACGGACTGCCAAATAGTACATTCATAATCAAGGGACTCGGGCATGGAGTAGCACATCACCACTTCGTTTGTTCCATCGTGGTTTGCATCGGCCATAAATCCAAGACATTCATAGTTGCTATAATAATTGGTGCAATTCCATGCATCTCGGATTTCATCTTCTATATCAAACCAGCTTTGTGGTAGTGGTTGGCTACCTTTGGCGATGATAAGAACCTCTTTAAGCGGTTTAGGGACATCAGAGTAAGTGCCAACTTTGAGCTGTGCTTTCGTATCAGGATCTTGCTCCAATTTTGCTAACGCCTCTTTTCCCCGTACTCCTAACTTCTCTAAGTCATAAGACAAATCGTAGTTAATTTTAATTTTGCCTTTCTCAACGGCCGCCATAATGCTGTTGACCGCAATACGTTGGAAATCACCAATAGGGCTATTAATCACTAAGATAGTGGCGATTAAACCAAGAATAGCGACCTTATTGATAGCGCCGAGGGAGAATGCCCAGCGGTGTCGTTTTATAATGATTGCGATGCTGTAAGCTAAAATAATCAGGGCTAAAAATAGCGCAATAGTAAATGCATATAGCCTACTCACACTCCAGCTATATTGGCTAACGCGAATGAAAATACCGTACAGAGAAAGTGCAGAAAATGCATTTAATAAGACGATGCTGATCAGTACAAAGCCATTGATAATCGATTTAAATTGGAATTGGGTTGTGCCATCACCATAAAGGGCATTAATAAAGATAATATTTAAAATCACAAAGCAGAGCATGGTGCCAGAACCTAGCTCTGAAGCTGTGTAATGCACACCAGTTAATATGGAAACAACCAAGCCTGCTAAGAAAATTACAGCGATTAAACTGAGTAAGGGTAGGAAAAACTGCGAGAAATATTTGGCGATGTTGTTCAGTTGCATCACCAATTTGGAGCGCAAAAAGAGCAAGCTGGTATTAAAACCAACTAAAAAGGCCACCCAAAGGACAATGTAGTGACCAAGAAATTGGCTGAGTGTTGACAGATTGACAATGCCAAATAAAAAGCTGGCTTGTTTGACTATCAGGGCTAATAAGCCCCCAATGGCACAGGCGAAAAGACCAAATAAGGTGTTACGGAAATAGTGCCCAACTAAGCAGCTGTAATTAGCTTTCCAAGTTCCTGTAGCCTGACGGTTTTGCATCCAAGGTAATATAAAAAAAATCAGGACAGTGAGCGTCGTAATCGAGAGGAATGCGTCATTGTTGTTCGAAGTGCCGACATCGAGGCTTTGCCAAGTATTGATCCAAAAAACAAGCACAATCGTTAGGATAATATTGAGATAAAACACCGCTTGTTTGGCATTGGTAATAAGAAAGCTGATAACCGAAGGAACAAAAATAGCCAACATCATGGGTAAATAAGCCCATGTAGGGCTTAATGGAATTTCTATGGAATAATCAAGAGTGGCGGTGATGACAATTCCTTGAATAACCGATAGCAAGATAACAATGAAATACGCCAGCTTATTGATAGGCTCTTTCTGCGTTTGTGGCTCCATGTCACTTCCTTATTTGAATGAACAAGATAATAAAATTGAGTATAGGCATGGGGTAAAAAGAGGAAAATAAACTTGCTCCTAATTCAGAATGGAATAGCGCTTTATTTTTAAAATAGGAATAAATAAAAAGCCCCATTCTATTTCGCTGCGAACTTAATGAACGACAACGCAAAAATGGGGCTTCTATTTTTAGATTAAAAAATTATTT
>NZ_JAERJY010000089.1:0-14323 GCF_018257375.1 Providencia sp. JGM181
GGCTAATAGAAATGCCTATTAGCCTTTAATAAAAGTGAATATAACGTAATTATTTACGATACTTTCTCAATCTTTGATTTGGGTACTGAAGTTGATGTTGAACCAATAGACGCGCATACAATACACAACAGCGCTAACCATTGTGTCATCGTTAAATGCTCTTGCAGGAAGACAATGCCTAAAAATGCTCCCATGCAAGGCTCTAGGCTCATTAGGGTACCGAATGTTTTTGCGGGCAGTTTGGTTAACGCTATCATCTCCAATGTATATGGAAACGCGGTAGACAAAATAGCGACCCCTAAAGCCAGAGGTAAAATAGCTGGGTCAAACATCGCTTCAACTCCGGTTTGCATTAACCCAATCGGGAAGAAAATCAACGCAGAAATCAACGAACCCACTGCAACGGTAGCGGCGCCGTAACCTGCACCAGCGCGTTGCCCAAAGATAATATAAATCGCCCAGCAGACACCGGCACCTAAGGCATAAGCGGCACCAACGAGATCGAGAGAGTCAATGTTATTGCCAATAGGAAGTAAGAATAGCAACCCGGCAATGACAAGCCCAATCCATAAAAAATCGATAGGGCGGCGAGAAGAGAACATCGCAACGGCTAATGGACCCGTAAACTCAAGTGCGACCGCAATCCCTAAAGGGATACGCTCAAGCGCTAAATAAAACAGGTAGTTCATGGTGCCGAGAGATAAACCATAAGCAAGCAGTGGCCCCAGAGAGCTTTTTCTGAAATTTAAACGCCATGGTTTAAAGATCACGCACAAAATAATCGTGGCAAGCAACAAACGTAAACCGGTAACACCTGGTGCGCCGATAAGTGGGAACAATGTTTTGGCTAAAGAGGCACCGCTTTGGATTGACATCATTGCCAGTAATAGCAAGCCTATCGGTAATAGCGGAAAAGCACTCTTTTTAGTATCGGCAGACATGAATAAAAAACCTCAGAAAAACGTTGGGAACGTCGATAAAACCCACACTGTATATACAGATAAAATGGGTAAATATAAATAATAATGGTGGTTTGTTGGGATATTTACCCTAAGCCAGCAAATTGGCGTGAATTATCTCACAGAATTCATGCAGATTATATTGCTTTGTTGAGAGCGAAAAATTCATCATATTATTTAATATTGGATAACGACTAAAAATAAAATATTGTGAGTTGAGCTTCTTTGAGGGTACCGTATAATTTTGCGCTTACAAGAATGATAATAGGAATGAAAATAGAACATGAAAAAAATTAAAAGCGTCGCGGTTTATTGTGGTTCAAGCATGGGTACGAATGAGATTTATCAAAAACAAGCCATTGAGTTTGCAAAAGAGCTGGTAAAACGTGATATCGCTTTAGTCTACGGTGGTGCGAGTGTTGGGCTGATGGGGACCGTTGCTGATACGGTATTATCTTTAGGTGGCAAGGCTATTGGAGTGATCCCATCCCTGCTTGAAGAGCGTGAAATCTCGCATAAAAATCTGACCGAACTGTACAGAGTTGACACCATGCATCAGCGCAAAAGTAAAATGATTGAACTTGCTGACGGTTTTGTCGCAATGCCTGGTGGATACGGCACTTTAGAAGAATACAGCGAAGTGTTCACATGGAGTCAAATTGGTTTACATACTAAGCCTTGCGGATTATTCAATATTAATAATTACTGGCAGCCTCTGATTGATATGACCAATAAAATGGCGGATGAGGGCTTTTTACATGAAAAATATCGTCATATGGCGATTGTGGAATCATCCCCAGCCAGTTTATTAGATCAATTTGAAACGTATATTGCACTACCAGTGAAAACTTACGACTAACTTATTTGGGTAGCTTTATGATCAGAAAAGCAAAAAAAGGGGATTTATCAGCAATTCTCGCGCTCTACCAAATTTTATTTACCGAGATGGCTAAGTTTGATCGTGAAAGGTTACAAGCCGCGGAACAATCGAGTGAGTTTGTTGAAAATGCCATTGAGGATGATAAGTTTCATCTTTTAGTGGCTGATTATGAAGGTGAAATCAAAGGCTTTTGTATTGCCCAAAAACAAACAGCAGATCCTTATAGTTGCATTGTGCCAAGGGACTTCGGTTATATTTTTGATTTGGTCATCTCTCCCGGTTTTCGAGGTGAAAAAGCAGGTAAACATCTATTAGATGGAATGAAAGAGTGGGCTAAGTTGCAGAAATTTAGTCACTTAGAACTTTCAGTATTAGCGCAAAACCACCAAGCCATTAAGTTTTATGAGCGTGAAGGGTTAGTCGAGGTATCCCGTACCATGGGGATCGCGTTGTAAATTTTAAGCTCTCCGTTATTGGGGAGCTTTTTATGGTATTGGCTCCAAGGCATCATTAATGATGAGGCAATTGGCATTATGAACAAATCATATCTTTTTCAGAAAAAGCAGCTCAAAAATGAGCACAAGATCTAAACGCGGGATTATGGCATAATGCGCGGCTATTTATTCTTATCAGACTTCAAGTCGGCGAGATAAGGGCAATTACGCCAATCTCGGGGCGACTCTACAAAGATCAATTTAAGGCATCGCAGTGTTAACAACCAACAATATCACTATGCAGTTTGGCAGTAAGCCGCTGTTTGAAAACATCTCAGTTAAATTCGGTACCGGTAACCGCTACGGTCTGATCGGTGCGAATGGTGCGGGTAAATCTACATTTATGAAAATTCTGGGTGGGGATTTAACGCCAACCGCAGGGAATGTGAGCACCACGGATCCTAACGAGCGTTTAGGTAAATTACGCCAAGACCAGTTTGCATTCGAAGAATTCACCGTTCTCGATACCGTTATCATGGGACATGCTGAGCTTTGGGATGTAAAGCAAGAGCGTGACAGAATTTATGCGATGCCAGAAATGAGTGAAGAAGATGGTTATCGCGTTGCAGATCTTGAAGTGGCTTACGGTGAAATGGATGGCTATAGTGCGGAAGCGCGTGCGGGTGAGCTACTATTAGGCGTTGGTATTCCGGTTGAGCAACATTATGGTCCAATGAGCGAAGTGGCGCCGGGTTGGAAACTGCGTGTGCTATTGGCTCAGGCATTATTTGCAGATCCAGATATTCTGCTACTTGATGAACCGACGAACAACTTGGATATCGATACCATCCGTTGGTTAGAGCAAGTGCTGAATGACCGTAACTGCACTATGGTTATCATTTCCCATGATAGACACTTCTTAAATACCGTTTGTACGCACATGGCGGACTTAGATTACGGTGAGCTGCGTTTATTCCCGGGTAACTATGATGAGTATATGATTGCGGCAACCCAAGCGAGAGAGCGTCTACTATCCGATAACGCCAAGAAAAAAGCGCAAATTGCTGAATTGCAATCTTTCGTCAGCCGCTTCAGTGCTAACGCATCAAAATCTAAACAAGCGACTTCTCGTGCTCGTCAAATTGATAAAATTCAATTGGATGAAGTTAAAGCTTCTAGCCGTCAAAACCCATTCATTCGTTTTGAACAAGAGAAAAAACTGTTCCGTAACGCTCTAGAATTAGAAGCGGTTACTAACGGTTATGACCAAGGTCCTCTGTTTAAAAATGTGAACCTGTTAATGGAAGTGGGTGAGAAAATGGCGGTTATCGGTGCTAACGGTATCGGTAAAACTACATTCTTAAAAACCTTAGTCGGTGAGCAACCAGCGACAAGCGGGATCGTAAAATGGTCTGAAAACCATAACATTGGTTATTATGCGCAAGACCACGCAGACGACTTTGATACTGACCTGAACGTGTTTGACTGGATGAGCCAGTGGAAAAGCGAAGGGGATGACGAGCAAGCGGTTCGTAGTATTTTAGGTCGCTTACTATTCTCTCAAGACGATATTAAGAAAAAAGTGTCGGTCTTATCAGGTGGTGAGCAGGGTCGTATGTTATTTGGTAAGCTGATGATGCAACAGCCAAATATTTTGATTATGGATGAACCGACCAACCACTTAGATATGGAATCCATTGAATCGTTGAACTTAGCATTGGAAATGTATCAAGGTACGCTGATTTTCGTTTCCCATGACCGTGAGTTTGTGAGTTCACTGGCCACCCGTATTCTTGAGATTAAAGAAGATAAGGTTATTGATTTTAAAGGCACTTATGATGAGTACCTGAAAAGCCAAGGCGTTGTTATCTAATCTTGTTTGAATCAAAAAATAGCCCCGCTGGTGTGATACCCGCGGGGCTATTTTTATTTAGCTGTTCAAAATGGCAGAACAGCCTCAAAATTAGTTTTTCTTCACAAACTCAGATTTCAGTTTCATTTGACCGAAACCATCGATTTTACAATCGATATTGTGATCGCCTTCCACTAAACGGATACCTTTAACGCGGGTACCGATTTTCAGCATTGAAGAACTACCTTTCACTTTAAGATCTTTGATTACGGTAACAGTATCGCCATCAGCTAATAAGTTGCCATTAGCATCTTTTACGATGAGTTCATCAATGTCAGTAACTGGCTCAGCATCATTCCATTCGTGCGCGCACTCAGGGCAGATGTACATATCGTTGTCAGTATAGGTGTATTCAGACTGACATTTTGGGCAAGGAGGTAATGACATATTTATATTCTCAGTAATGACTGACACAGTCATAGTTCAAATCAGTAGGGATAACGAGGTTCCCCGAAAGGGGGATAGTATAAGACCAAAGACAAGATAAATGAATTTTTAGGAATATTCCTAATTTTGTATCTTAAAATATGGTGAGGTAGCAAAATGGTGAGACAGAAAAATGGCGAGACTTAGCTCGCCATGGATAATCTTAAGAGCAAACCTCACAGTGGGGGTCTTTATTCAGTTTAAATTGACGAAAATCCAGCGTCATCGCATCAAATAACAGCACTTTCCCAACATTGATTTTGCCGTATTGCGCCAGCAACTTGATGGTTTCCATCGCTTCTAATGTGCCAATTGTCCCCACCAGCGGCGCCATGACGCCAGCTTCTACACATGTCAGGCTATTTTCTCCAAACAGTCGGCTTAGGCAGTGATAGCAGGGCATTCCTTCTTCATAGGTAAATACGGAAAGTTGCCCTTCCATACGAATCGCGGCACCCGAAACAAAAGGAATTTTGTGCTTAAAGCAGAGGCGATTAAGCTGCTCACGAATGGCAACATTATCCGTGCAATCTAAGATCACATGATGCTGTAGAACTAATTGCTCCAGCTCAGGATCCTCCAATTGCGCGTTAACCGTATCAATCTGGATATGGGGATTGATGGCAGCTAGCTGTGCTTTGGCTGAATTCACTTTAGGCTCACCGATGGTGGCGTCACGGTGCAGGGTTTGGCGCTGCAAATTTGATAGGGAAACCGTATCAAAATCTACGAGGGTTAAATGACCGACGCCCGCGGCGGCAAGGTATTGCGTTGCAGCGCAACCAAGTCCACCAAGCCCAACAACCAAGACTTTACCTGCCTTCAGCTTTTCCTGCCCGTCAAAATCGAAGCCGCGCAAGATAATTTGGCGGTTATAACGCAGCATTTCCTGATCAGTCAGCTCTTGCACAGTCTTACTCACTTTTTAATAAGTAATTGAACATTTCCACATCAACCATTTCACCTGCCGTCACTTTTCCGCGCTCGCGCTCTAATACGATAAAGCAGTTTGCTTGGCTAAAAGAACTGAAAACGTGTGAGCCTTGGTGTCCTGTGGTCGCCACTTGTAGCTGACCTTGTTCATTGACGCTTAAAATGCCTCGTTGGAAATCAAGGCGTCCCGGTGATTTTTTCAGTGGTGTAGTGACAGGCACTTTGAAGCGGACAGGGGCTTTCCATTGGCTATGGCCGCTGAGGTGAGCAATTAATGGCTGAACTAATTGATAGAAAGTCAGCGCGGCAGAGACAGGATTGCCCGGTAAGCCACAGAACCACGCGGAACTTAACTTGCCAAATGCGAAAGGTTTACCTGGCTTAATAGCTAATTTCCAAAATCCAATCTCACCCAGTTCATCCAAAATTTGTTTGGTGTAATCCGCTTCTCCGACAGAGACGCCGCCGCTGCTGATGACTAAATCAGCACATTGGTTAGCTTCAATAAAGGTTTGTTTGAGCTTTTCTGGTGAATCGGGGATCACGCCGAAATCCAGTACTTCGCAATTGAGTTTTTCTAACATTAAGCGAACGGCAAAACGGTTTGTGTCATAAATTTGCCCCTCAGCCAGAGGTTCGCCTACTGCTTGAAGCTCATCACCGGTTGAGAACACGGCAACTTTCAAACGGCGCTGGACTGTCACATTCGCAATTCCAAGAGACGCTATCAATGGTAGCTGTGCGGTGGAGAGTAAGGTTCCGGCAGGGAATACCGCGCTACCTTGGGCAATATCTTCACCAGCTTTGCGGATATTGTTACCTTGCTTGAAGCTTTCCGTAAAAATAATCCCTTGGTCAGTTTGTTCTGTTGCTTCTTGCATGACAACGGTATCAACGCCTTCAGGAATAGGCGCTCCCGTCATGATCCTTACACAGCTACCTGCGGGTAATTTTCCTTCCATTGGGTTGCCAGCAAAGGATTTTCCAGCGACGGGCATCGGGGTTTTTCCATCCCAATCAGCAAAGCGAAAACCATAACCATCCATCGCGGAGTTATCAAACGGCGGGACATTAATGGGAGAAATTAGGTCTTCGGCAATAATACGTTGGGCAGACTCAGTTAGTGGAATGATTTCAGTGCTTGTGACAGTTGCGGTGTTTGAAAGTAATTTTTCTAATGCAAGCTCTAGTGAAATCAAACCGTTAGTATGACACTGGTCCATAAATCGTTACCCCTTAATCTTGTTATTGGCCTTCGAGGCTTAAAATAAATTGTTGGCGGTATTATGTCAGATATAGCGCATTGGGTGAATGAATAGAAATTGATTACTGATAGCTTTTGGGTGGATAGTTTGTCTCATTTGGGTCACATATTGCGTTGTTTTAATGAACCCGTTATCGAAGAACACGATTTTTGCTAAAACAGAGCTACCAAAAAGGCTAAAATAAAGGGTGTTATTAATCGCATTTAAATAATGAAATAGTTATTTAAATGGCAAGGAGTATTCTGGATCGAGTCGCGCGATAACCTGCAAATATTTCATGCTGTTGATAGATGTATTACTGGATTATCTGCACTTGCTGCTTTAGAGTACCGCGCACACCTGCATTTTTATAAAAATAGCGTTATACCATCTGTGGAGGATCCTATGTCATCTCTGAGTAAAGAGGCCGAATTAGTTCATGCTGCTTTGGAAGCAAGAGGGCTTGAAACCCCGTTACGTATTCAACCAAAATCCGGTGAGGATCGTAAGCAACTGATTGAAGGGCATATGACCGAAATTATGAAGTTGCTGAACTTAGATTTAACCGATGATAGCTTGGCGGATACCCCGCGCCGTATCGCAAAAATGTATGTGGATGAGATTTTTTCAGGTCTTGACTACGCTAACTTCCCAAAAATCACATTAATTGAAAATAAAATGAATGTGGATGAAATGGTTACTGTGCGTGATATTACTCTGACCAGTACTTGTGAGCACCACTTTGTGACGATCGACGGTAAAGCGATTGTGGCATACATCCCTAAAGACAAAGTGATTGGTTTATCGAAAATCAACCGTATTGTGCAGTTTTTCTCACAGCGTCCACAAGTTCAAGAACGTTTAACTCAGCAAATTTTAGTGGCTCTGCAAACGTTGCTAGGCACCATGAATGTCGCGGTTTCTATTGATGCAGTTCATTACTGTGTGAAAGCCCGTGGTATACGTGATGCGACCAGTGCAACAACCACCACATCATTGGGTGGGCTGTTCAAGTCTAGCCAAAATACACGTCAAGAATTCTTACGTGCGGTTCGCCATCTCTAATTTATGACCTCAACCGTTTCAGTTGCCCCTAAAAGCCGTATTGGGCAACTTGATACAGTACGTGGCATTGCTATCCTCGGTATTTTATTACTGAATATCTTTGGATTTGCTTTACCACAAGCGGCCTATCTTAATCCCTATTTCACCCCCGAAGTATCATCCTCTGATGCGGCGGTTTGGGTGTTTTTTAATCTTTTATTTCAAGGGAAGTTTCTGGGAATTTTTTCCTTACTTTTTGGTGCCACATTAGGCTTGCTAAGCTATCGCGCAATATTATGGCAACGTAGCCGACTGATTGTTTTAGCGATTATTGGCTTGATTCATGGAATTGGTTTTTGGGATGGGGATATTCTTCTCGCCTATTCCTTGACGGGACTGGTTGCGATAATGGTGTTGCCACACTATGCGGCTTCCACATTGTTCAAAATTGCCATTTCTATCTATTTGATTGGTTTGGTTATTTTATTTGCCATCGGCAGCAATGTGGTGGATACCAGTTTTTGGCAGATCACCGCAGACCAAGCGTTTCTTGATGCTTGGCAACACCGCATTGGCGGAATTACGGGGATCGCATATCGCACAGGTGAAGTGGCGATGATGGTTGAGTTATTGGTTATTCAGTATGGCTGGCAACTGGTTGCGATGATGATCTTAGGAGCGCTGTTACTGAAAAATGGTTGGCTAAAAGGGCAATTTACCGAGCAGCATTATCGTCGAATGGCCATTGTATTAATCCTCCCAACCGTAGCTATTCAGTCAGTGGCTCTGTATGTTCAAAGCCTTTTGGGTTGGCGCTATTTTGATACCTCGATTGTTGGTTATATCATTAATGAGCTAGCGGTGCCGTTTCAGTCTTTGGGCTATATTGCGCTAGTTTATGGTTTTTGGGGGATATTTAGCCGAAGTGTGCTCGCGAAAGCCTTGCAAAATGTGGGGCGGATGGCGTTGAGTAATTACTTACTTCAAACACTGATTTGTACCACTATTTTTTATCATTTGGGTTACTTTTATCAGTTTACCCGAGTGGAGTTGTTAGCGTTCATTCCACCCATTTGGTGTGCTAACTTGCTGTTTTCTTATTGCTGGTTGCGCTTCTTTGAGCAAGGGCCAGTGGAGTGGTGTTGGCGACAACTGACAGATAAACTTTTTTATCTTTTAAATCGACATTCACCATCTGAACATTAATTGAGTTTATTCAGTTCATCAGGGGTAACTGCTGGATAGCCTTTTGTGCCATCAGGCATTTTTATTGGAGCGGGAATGGATTCTTGTTCCCCTAAAAATTTAGGTTCACGCTGGAGAATATAGAGATCGGCAAGCGCACCCAAGCGGGCAAACACTTCACGTATCCGCACTTTAAACATACCTTCCGGCGTCGGTACCGCTAAACATTGGGCATCAATCCCTTTGTGTTTAGCAATGAATAGCGCTCTTTCACAATGAAAACGTTGGGTGATAATGGTGAAGTTATCGGTATCGAATACTTTTTTCGTGCGAACTACCGAGTCTAAGGTTCTAAAACCTGCAAAATCGAGCACAATTTTTGAGGCGGGAACACCCGCTTTGATGAGGTCTTTACGCATGGCGATAGGCTCATTGTAATTGTGTGCGCCGTTGTCACCGCTTAGGAGTAAATACTTTACTTTGCCGCTATGATAGGCATCCGCAGCGCCTTTAATTCGATATGTGTAATAGAGGTTAGTGGCACCGGAGGCATAATATTTAGATGTGCCGAGAACCATCCCAACATCGCGGGCAGGCAGTTGCTCTACATCTTCATAGATATAGGGTGCAGTTTCCCAACTGATCCAGCGGTCGAGTAAAATAACAGTGGCGAAAGCTATCCCTGCCAGTATTAATAGACCATAAAGCAGACGTTTCCTCATGTCCTCGCCTTGAATAATTAATGCCTATAATAATTAGTGGTAACAATTAATAGGCTACTTGACTTAATTTCGTGACGCAAGTCGCGTAACGTAAAATCGTGTCAATATGGCATCGAATTGAAAAACAATAAGATGCCATATGTTGGTTTATTGGTTCGGTGTTCCACCAAAACAGAGTAATGGGCTGATGGTGTTTCTATCGGCGGATTTTTGTTTATCAACCACATAAAATGATTTTGGGTAAGTGATCACCCAAGCATTATCAGTTTCAGCAATCCCTTGAATATATTCACCATTTGTTGGGACCGGCAGAACATTTTGGATATTCAATGTATTGAGGCTGGTGGTGACCAGTGGAACCTGGGCTTCACTAGGGTATTGTGGCAAATAGTAAGCTTGGGTTAACGCCGTATTGATGCCATATCGACCGTACTGTATATCGCTATTATTTCCACACCAATGATATTCCGTGATAGGTGAGGTTGGTGCTGTGACATGAGCGAAAACAAAGCGAGTATCTGTCACCATCCAGATGGATTGGCTATCTGGTGTGAAATAAAACTCTCTAACAGAATCATAATAATTCTCTACCGTAAACCAAGGTTTTTCACTAAACGTAAGTGTTTGAGTATCTAACAGATAGGCAGCTTGGGTGACATTGTCATACAGCGCTAGATGTTTTTCATCGGGGGAAAGCGCGGCTGGCATCTGAACACCAAAAGCACCTTGATACTCTTGGCTATCAGGGAAGGTAAGCTTTTTCTCGACGGTATTATTTGAAAGGTTAATCACCGCGATACTGTTTTCTACGCCGCTTGTGACAAATGCACGCGGGCTATTTTTCATCACATAAATTTGGCGAGGGAAAAAGCTAGTTTCAATATTGGCTTCTACTTTTTGCGTGTCGATATCAATCACACTCACGCTGTTTGGTTGAAGCGAAGCAACATACAGTTTCTTTCCATCGGTGCTGAGCGCCGCGCCATAAGCACCCATCCCACGGCAGCGATTAGAGCTACAGCCTGTTTCATTTTTAGGTAATGGAAGCTGAATAGTAAACAGCAATTTCCAATCATCATTGGCTGAAGAGTAAGCGCTAACTAGGTTGGCTTCTTCGTCCGTGATAAAGATTCTTTGGTGGGCATCATCACTGAGAATAAAGCTCGGTTCAATTAATTCAGGGGCTTGAACAAGAATACCAGTAACTTGCTCTTCAGATTGCGCGGCGGGGAGTGATGCAAGCTCCTTTTCAGCAGCTTGTTCCATCACTCGTTTAGCTTGCTCAGCTTTGGCTGAATTCAGTTCTTTATCCAGCTCTTGGTAGATAAATTCACGCTCAGTAACAAGATCTTCATCAGTCGAAAATGATTGCTGGTGGATAACGAATGCTAAAATTCCCCCCATGATTAACACAACGAGTAAATCTAACACGTACTTTTTGGCAGGAATGAGAACGAAAGCAAAGCCAATTACGGCACCTGCAAGCGCGCCACCAATATGAGCAGCATTATCCACCCCCGATTGCATCCCGTTAATTAAGGTTAATGCAATCATGGCAATAATATTATAGAGAGGGCGCTTAAGGGTATCGCGAGCGTCTTTAGTGAGGTCAGGGTTATTGAGCTGTTTTAAAAGTTCAATTACTGAGGCGGCGGCTAGGCCCATAATCGCCCCAGACGCGCCCAAGCTGACAGTAATATAGACGGTATTATCATTCTGTAGCAGGCTGCTCCATGACATCATGTCAAAGCGGCGCATTGCACTGTTTAAGGCTTCTTGATATTGCCAAGCTGCGCTAACAAATGACCCTACAATCCCTGCAAATAGGTAGATGGCAAGGTAACGAAATTTACCAAAAGCGCGTTCACATTCAATACCAATAACCAGTAAGGCAAGGGTATTTAATCCTAAATGTAGCCATCCAGAATGTAGAACTATGCTAATAGGATAACGCCACCAATCACCTGTGAGAGAGAGTTGATAGACGCTGGCTCCGAAGAGCAACAAATTGTATTCCTGAGATTCAAGAGGGGCAGCAAAGTTAAGCTGATAAAAATAGATACCAATATTAAGAATCGCAATAAGCAGTGTGAGTGCTATCGCCCATAGGGAAAACTTGCGAATATTTTTTTTGGGCGTAGATTCAGGCGGAGTTGATTCAGGTATGGTTGGCTCTGACATGAGCGAGTCCTATGTAAACCGGTTATGTTTGCATCTTAAATAACTCTGGCGGCTATCTCAATCGCAAGTTATAGAAACGGGATACTTTCAGACAATGTTGAAATATAGAAAACAGAGAAAATAAAAAAAGAGCACCGAAGTGCTCTTTAATTTATTAATTACAGTTAGTTAGAATGAAGTTCGTTTATAGACACGATATTCTGGTTTCCAGAAATTGTGCTCAATCGCTTCATCTAATGCGCTATCTGATGTCATGGTCGCCACGCCTTGAACTTGCGCTTCTTTAGCCACTTGTTTTGCTATCACGCGGGAAACATCTTGGATCTCGGATAACAGTGGTAACAGTGGACCTTCACCCTTTTGTGCCAGTGGTGAGCAGCTTGCTAACGCACGGCTTGCCGCCATCAACATGCCATCTGTCACACGTTTTGCACCGGATGCAATCACGCCTAAACCAATACCAGGGAAGATATAGGAGTTGTTGCATTGCGCGATAGCAAAGATTTTGTCTTTATAAGCCACTGGTGGGAATGGGCTACCTGTGGCTACTAATGCCTGACCTTCTGTCCAGTTGATAATATCTTCTGGGCGCGCTTCAACACGAGATGTCGGGTTAGATAATGGCATCACGATTGGGCGAGGGCAGTGCTTGTGCATCTCTTTGATGATTTCTTCGGTGAATAGACCGGCTTGACCAGAAACACCAATCAGTACTGTTGGCTTCGCATTACGCACAACATCTAACAGTGAAATAGAGTCACTGTTGACATCCCAATCTTGCAAGTTAGCGCTGTTTTGCGTCAATTTGCTTTGGAAATCCAGTAAGTTTGGCAGTTTGTCTGTCAATAATCCGAAGCGGTCAACCATGTAGATGCGCGCACGCGCTTCTTCATCACTCAGACCTTCAGATTTCATTTGGGCAATAATTTGCTCTGCAATACCACATCCCGCAGAGCCTGCGCCCAAGAATGTGACGCGTTGGTCGCTCAGTTTGCTACCCGCCGCATGGCTGGCGGCAATTAAGCTACCAAGAGTAACGGAAGCGGTGCCTTGGATATCATCGTTAAAGCAGCATAGTTCATCGCGATAACGGTTTAGTAATGGCATCGCATTTTTCTGTGCAAAGTCTTCAAATTGCAGCAGCACATTTGGCCAGCGGCGTTTTACAGCTTGGATAAATTCTTCAAGGAATTCATCATACTCTTCGCCAGTAATACGCGGATGACGCCAGCCCATGTACAGTGGGTCATTCAGGCGTTGTGGGTTATTAGTACCAACATCAATAACAACTGGCAAGGTATACGCAGGGCTAATACCACCACAGGCGGTATACAGGGATAATTTACCAATTGGAATACCCATGCCGCCAATACCTTGGTCACCTAAACCAAGAATACGCTCACCATCTGTCACAACGATAACTTTTACGTTTTGTTTAGTGGCGTTTTGCAGCATGTCATCGATGTATTCACGGTTTGGATAAGAGATAAACAAACCACGCGCACGGCGATAGATATCAGAGAAATGTTCGCAAGCTTCACCCACTGTTGGGGTGTAAATGAGTGGCATCACTTCGGTTAAGTGTGCATCAATCAGGCGATAAAATAGGGTTTCGTTGGTGTCTTGAATATTACGCAGGTAAATATGCTTATCAATATCTGTTTTAAAATCAATTAATTGGCGATAAGCACGTTCAACTTGTTCTTCAATAGTTTCAACTTGTTCAGGTAGTAGGCCATACAGGTTGAAATTAGCGCGTTCTTCTTCTGTAAAGGCGCTTCCTTTATTCAGTAAAGGAAATTCGAGTAAGATTGGACCAGCGTAAGGAATGTATAGGGGACGTTTTGTTTCGTGTTCATGTTCCATGAAATATCACTCTTCGGACGATTAGTAAGCAACTGTCAGGTTAGATCCTAAGCTAAACAAAAAATATGTACAGTAAATAATGCTACAAAACAGTTAAATTTTTTACTGAATATTATGCGTTATATGATAAGGAAATTATCTACAGAAGGGAATTTTAGACGAGGTTTGTTTTACTATTACAACGAATGGATCACGCTTATTTAAGTTCGCCGATGCTTTTATCACGATATCAATCTTTTCAACGCAGTATGTGGTTTTGTTATAGGTTAAATTAATTTAACTGTTCAGTGGAAAATCAGTAATTATGGTGCGCTCGGTCGCTAGATGCTGATCCTGCTAAATATATTTTTATATATCATATATTGCCGCATGTTTTTAATTCATTTAGTTTTAATTTTCTTTTTATAAAACTATAAGATTGGTGGCTTTTATGATAAGGAATTTCACGTTAATTATTTTTATGCTCTTTCTATGTGCTTGTCATGGTTCAAATGATGTAAATAAAAACAATATTATTGAAAATAGTAATTCCTATGG
>NZ_JAERJY010000008.1:0-44596 GCF_018257375.1 Providencia sp. JGM181
ATTTTATTATTCGTATACTATTAAAAATGGTTATTTTTAACCAATTAAGATGTTGAATTGTTAAATTTAGCTGAAAGAAGATGAGCATTCATCAAATAGGTGGGTTATATGAATAAAATGAAAAGTAACAATAGCCAGATTTTTGAGCAGATTATTTCTGTGAATAAACAGCAAGAGAATGAATTTAACAATGGACAAGATGGCGCCATTATCCTTTCACTGTTAGTGATGTTTTTTGTGCCCTTCTCTTTACTCGTGATGGTGAAAAATCACCTTGGGTTAGAGAACAATGCCATGGCAATTGTTTCAGTGGTTGTTCTTAGTATTGGGATTGCCGCTGGTTTATATAAAAGCTTTAGAATCGGGGCTAAGTTTGTTGATAAACGCCCTATGTTGGAGCAATTGCTTTCGCGTTATACCCCTAAAGATAAAGTGGAATATCAAACGTTACTGGCTGAAAAACAAAGTAACCCTCAAAGCTTTTACTCTTTAGTGGAAGATTGGCTAGCAATAGAAAAACGCGCTTACGCCAATTAAGTCTAAGCATTAAAAAAAGCGACTCATTTGAGTCGCTTTTTTGTTTCTATCGATGAATTTAGTGAGATTTGCCTTGCTCAATACCTAAGCCAATTTGTGAGCGTACAAACTGCTCTTTAAAGCGGGCTCTTTCCATTTTACCTCTCTCTGAATTATCGGTGACTGAGAATAGCCAAGATGCCGTAAACGCGACAATCAACGAGAAGAATGCTGGGTATTCATAAGGGTAAATCGGTTTTTCATGATGCAGAATAGTCACCCAGATTGTTGGGCCTAAAATCATCAGAACAACCGCTGTAATCAAGCCTAACCAACCACCTGCAAGAGCACCTCGCGTGGTTAACTTGCTCCAATACATTGATAGCAAGATAATAGGGAAGTTACAGCTTGCCGCAATAGAGAAGGCTAAGCCCACCATGAAGGCAATATTTTGTTTCTCGAACAAAATTCCTAAACCAATCGCTACGAAGCCGAGGATCACCACGGTAATTTTTGATACGCGCAATTCATCGCGTTCATCGGCTTTACCATTTTTAATCGCCATCGCATACAGGTCGTGGGAAACCGCAGACGCACCCGCCAACGTTAAACCAGCAACAACCGCGAGAATGGTGGCGAAAGCAACCGCAGAGATAAACCCAAGGAAGAAGTTTCCACCTACAGCATCGGCGAGGTGTACCGCTGCCATGTTGGTACCACCGATTAAGGCGCCAGCTGCATCTTTAAAGTCAGGGTTTGAGCTAACCAGAACGATAGCCCCGAAACCGATGATAAATGTCAGAATGTAGAAGTAACCGATAAACCCAGTCGCGTAGAACACGCTCTTACGGGCTTCTTTTGCATCGCTAACAGTGAAGAAGCGCATAATGATGTGAGGTAAACCTGCGGTACCGAACATCAAGGCCAGCCCAAGCGACAAGGCGGATATTGGGTCGGAAACCAGTCCTCCGGGGCTCATAATGGCGATACCATTTTTATGTACTTCAACGGCTTCTTTAAATAACGTATTGAAGTTGAAGCCGACATGTTTCATGACCATAACAGCCATAAAGGTTGCGCCTGCGAGTAACAAAATGGCTTTGATGATCTGTACCCATGTGGTTGCGAGCATCCCACCGAATAGCACATACAGCACCATCAATATCCCAACAATCACGACAGCAATATGATAGTTAAGCCCAAATAACAGCTCTATCAGCTTTCCTGCCCCAACCATCTGAGCGATTAGATACAGTGCCACAACCACTAAGGAGCCCATTGCAGACAGAATGCGGATAGGTCTTTGTTGTAATCGATATGATGCGACATCCGCGAAAGTATAGCGACCTAAATTTCGTAAGCGCTCGGCAATTAAGAACAGAATAATTGGCCAGCCAATTAAGAAGCCGATGGAATAGATAAGCCCATCGTATCCCGAAGTATAAACCAGAGCCGAGATCCCTAAGAATGAAGCTGCGGACATAAAGTCACCCGCAATTGCCATTCCATTTTGGAAACCCGTAATTTTTCCGCCGGCAGTATAGTAATCAGAGCGAGAGCGAGTTCTTTTTGAAGCCCAGTAAGTGATATAAAGCGTAAAACCCACAAACAGCAAGAACATCACAATGGCTTGAATATTGACAGGTTGACGCTCAACATCGCCTGTCAGGGCATCAGCGAACGCCATTGACGAGGTAAAAAACAGAATAAGTGAGAGCAAGACTTTCATTTTTCTACCTCTTTTAAGATTTCGGCGGTTAAGCGGTCAAATTCACTGTTAGCACGGATGACATATAAACCCGTTAAGATAAACGAGATCACAATCAGCCCAACGCCTACAGGAATACCGCGGGTGATATAGGAACCTTCAGTTATTGGGGTTCCTAGCCAGCTTGGATCAAACGCGATAAGAAAGATAAAACCAACATACAGAACTAACGTTATTGCAGATAACAACCATGAAAAGCGACTACGTTTTCTCACTAATTCTTGAAAGAGAGGGTTCGCCTCGACCTTTTCGTAAGCAGTAGCATTCATCAGAGTTCTCCTCTGTTATTGTATTATTGGCATACTCTGATAGCTCAAAGGCGGATTTTAGGGCGACACATGGCTACCCAAGGAATTAACTGGGTATTCGGTCAGACTCTATTTTCTGCTGATTGAGTGATGCTGAGTATTAATTTTAGGTCGCCCGAAGGCGACCTGTAGTGCCATGAGCTATCTACACAACTATTTATATAGCTACGAGATACTCATTGACTGTTTTTCTTCGAGCAGTTTTTCGACAACACCTGGATCTGCCAGTGTGGAAGTATCTCCAAAATTACTGGTATCACCTGATGCAATTTTTCGTAGGATACGGCGCATAATCTTACCGGAACGCGTTTTCGGTAAAGAATCTGTCCAATGCAAAACGTCTGGCGTGGCAATCGGACCAATTTCTTTACGAACCCAATTACGCACTTCAGTGTACAACTCTGGGGATGGTTCCTCGCCAGAAATCAACGTGACATAGGCATAGATTGCCTGCCCTTTGATGCTATGAGGAATACCCACGACAGCAGCTTCAGCAACCTTCGGATGTGAAACGAGGGCAGATTCAATTTCTGCTGTCCCTAAACGGTGACCTGAAATATTCAGGACGTCATCAACACGACCGGTGATCCAGTAATAGCCATCTTCATCACGACGCGCACCATCACCACTAAAGTACATTCCTTTAAAGGTGGAGAAATAGGTTTGTTCGAAACGTTCATGGTCTCCGAACAGGGTACGAGCTTGACCCGGCCAAGAATCCACAATGACTAAGTTACCTTCCGTTGAGCCATCGAGCGGCTCACCAAGGTTATCAACCAATGCAGGGCGAACGCCAAAGAATGGCAGTGTTGCTGAACCTGGTTTTAACATCGTTGCACCCGGCAGTGGTGTGATCATGAAACCACCGGTTTCCGTTTGCCACCATGTATCAACCACTGGGCAGTGGCTGTTCCCCATTTTCTTGTAGAACCATTCCCACGCTTCTGGGTTGATTGGCTCACCGACCGATCCCAAAATACGTAGAGAATCGCGCTGGGTACCTTCAATCGCTTTATCACCTTCCGCCATCAGTGCACGAATAGCAGTTGGTGCGGTATATAGGATATTGACTTGGTGCTTATCAACGACTTGAGCCATGCGGTTAACTGCTGGATAATTTGGCACACCTTCGAACATTAAGGTTTTTGCACCATTAGATAACGGTCCATAAAGCAGATAGCTATGACCCGTTACCCAGCCCACATCCGCCGTACACCAGTAGACTTCATTTTCATGATAATCAAAGGTGTATTTGAATGTCAGCGTTGCATAGACCAGATAACCGCCCGTGGTGTGGAGAACCCCTTTAGGTTTACCTGTGGAGCCGGAAGTGTAGAGAATAAACAGCGGATCTTCTGCATTAATCTCTTCCGGTGGGCAATCTGCGCTTACGCCTTGGATAACGTCGTGCCACCAAAGGTCACGGCCTTCAACCCAGCTTGGTGCATTACCTGTACGGCGATAAACAATCACATTCGCGACGGTAGTGACTTGTGGGTTTTGCAGTGCATCGTCCACGTTCTTTTTCAGTGGAATAGCGCGACCTGCACGCAAGCCTTCATCAGAGGTGATGATAAGCTTAGCTTTACAGTCAATAACGCGCCCAGAGACTGCCTCAGGGGAGAATCCCGCAAAGATGACGGTATGGATAGCACCGATACGCGCACATGCCAGCATCGCGACAGCGGCTTCAACCACCATTGGCATATAGATAGCGACGACATCCCCTTTGCGGATGCCTTGCTTCTTAAGAACGTTTGCGAACTGGCACACATCATGGTGCAGCTCACGGTAAGTGATATTTTTTGATTGGGTTGGGTCATCACCTTCCCAGATGATAGCGGTTTGGTCGCCACGAGTGGCTAGGTGACGGTCTAAACAGTTAGCACTCAGGTTTAAGGTGCCATCTTCGAACCAGCGGATATTGACATGCCCTGGGTCGAATGAGGTGTTCTTAACGCGAGTGTAAGGTTTAATCCAATCAACGATTTTCCCTTTTTCGCCCCAAAATCCTTCGGGGTCTTGAATCGAGCGTTGGTACTCATCGTTATACTGTTGTTCGTTTATCAGGGCATTTTTAGCAATATTAGCAGGAACGGGATGTTTAGTTATTTGTGTCATATTATTATCTCCTTGCAGATGTTAATAGTATGTCAAAAAACAGTTAACTGAAGTATGGATGGTTACTTTGTTTTTCTTTTGAGCGGAAGATCACGTATTAATAGTAATGGGATTTGCAGTATGATCATTTGATGCTAAATCCATGATTGAAATAAAAATTCAAAAATATAACTAACATTAGAATTAAAGAAAAACAAAGGCGAATTATAGTGGTATTAGTTACTGAATAATCTATTGATGATAGTTGTTGGAAAAATCCACAGAATTCACATGGATATGATAATGATTTTCATTAACACTAAAATAACTATAATGGGTGCGTGGTTAAAAACACGCAGTTACTGAAATCCTAATTCAGTCTGTGAGGTAGAAAGATAAGTCACTGGAGACAAACAATATGAGTTATACATTACCTGCTTTACCTTATGCTTACGATGCGCTGGAACCTCATTTTGATAAACAAACCATGGAAATCCATCACACCAAGCACCACCAAACCTACGTGAATAACACCAATACTGCCTTAGAAAAACTGCCTGAACTGGCGGGGTTAGATATTGATGTGTTAATCCAAAAATTAGACCAAATCCCAGCAGATCAACGTACTTTTGTTCGTAACAACGCGGGTGGCCACTCAAACCATAGTCTGTTCTGGAAAGGATTAAAATTAGGTACTGAACTGCAAGGCGAACTGAAAGCCGCCATTGAGCGTGACTTTGGTAGCGTTGATGCCTTTAAAGATCTGTTCGAAAAAGCTGCAGCTTCCCGTTTTGGTTCTGGTTGGGCATGGCTGGTATTAAAAGCCGATGGCAAACTGGCAGTGGTCTCTACTGCAAACCAAGACAGCCCATTAATGGGTGAAGCGATTTCTGGCGCTTCAGGTTACCCAATCCTTGGTTTAGATGTTTGGGAGCACGCTTACTACCTGAAATATCAAAACCGTCGCCCTGACTACATCAAAGCCTTCTGGTCAGTTGTGAACTGGGATGAAGCAGCAAAACGCTTCGCAGAAAAAACCAAATAATTTTTTGCAAACTGATTTTTTAATAAGCGCGGTTCTTAGGAGTCGCGTTTTTTGTTTTTACCGTCCGTATAACGTTGTTATCTCTATGGTCATTCTTTATGATGAAAACTCTTTCTGGCGGGGTTATCGGGAGCAAAACGGTGAAAATACATCCTCAAGTTTTTATTGGTACCATTCAAAGCACAACCCATTGTGGCGTGAGTGCGATTCATAAGCGAGCAGTGGATGGGGTACTCACCTTAAATAGCTTAGGAATTGAAGGGGATGAACAAGCAGAAACGCGTTTTCACGGTGGGCCTGATAGAGCGCTATGTCATTACCCGCAGGAACATTATGAATTTTGGCGACAACGATACCCGCAATTAGAGGATTTATTCCTTCCTTCCGCTTTTGGTGAAAACCTGTCAACTCAAGGAATGACCGAAGAAAACGTTTTTATCGGTGATATTTATGCTTGGGGTGACGCACGTATTCAAGTCACTCAGCCGCGTTCCCCTTGCTATAAACTCAATGGGTTAACGGGTGTAGAAAATTTTGCTCAAGTGATGCAGGACGAAGGTCGTTGCGGCTGGTTGTACCGAGTGATTAAAGGCGGCAGTGTCGGTGCGGATACCCCACTTAAACTACTGAGCCGTAATAGTGATGTCTCGATGCAAGAAGCGATTATGATAGCTTTCCATGCGCCGTATGATGAAGAATTGTACCGTCGATTATTGTCTGCGGCGGGGCTATCGGCGAGTTGGAGCCTGACGATGCAAAATCGGCTAGAGCATCATAAAATTGAAGAATTTAGCCACCGCTTATTTGGTCGACGCGGCTGATGGTTTATCACTGTCATTAGGATTGAGGAAAACAGCATGCAGTACGATTTAAATGACCTCTATTATTTCGTTAAAGTCGTTGAACATGGTGGTTTTTCTCAGGCTGGTGCGGCGCTTGGGATCCCAAAATCAAAACTCAGTCGTCGTATTGCCGACTTAGAACAAAAACTAAATGTCTCATTGATTTATCGCTCCACAAGGCAATTTCATGTTACGGAGATCGGACAGGTTTTTTATCAGCAATGTAAGAATGTCGTGGAAGAAGCAGATATTGCCCATGAACTGATTTGCTCAGTACAAACACATCCCAAAGGTACTATTAAGCTCTCTTGCCCCGTTACTTTATTGCAAGTGTATTTGCAGGATTTACTGATTGATTTTATGGAGAAATACCCTGATATCGATGTGCAAATTCTGGCAGTTAACCGCCCCGTCGATGTGATCAGTGAAGGGTTAGATTTAGCATTACGAGTGCGTTCATTACCCCTTGATGATTCAGGGATGATGATGAAAGTGCTAGGGTATTCTCGGCGGATATTAGTTGCAAATCCAAGCGTATTCCGTGAAAAAGGGGAACCATCAACCCCTGAACAGCTGGTGGATTACCCAGTTCTTGCCAATACGGAGCATTCACAGCGTTACACTCTATCTTTAAAAAACAGTGATGAGCTGAGTGTAACTGTGCATGTCACTCCCAAGCTAGCCACCACCGATATTTTAACGTTATACCGTGCTGCGGTAAGAGGGCTAGGGATCGCCCGTATACCCCGAGGTGTGGTAGAAAATGAGTTAAAAAGTGGTGAATTGGTGGAAGTGTTGCCAGATTGGCAATTTCCAGAAGATATCATTCATGCCGTGTACCCTTCCCGTAAAGGGTTGTTACCCGCAGTTCAGTTATTTCTCACTTATTTGGCTGAGAATATGGCGGCAGGGAAAAAATAAAGTCCCCTGAAAAAATTCAGAGGACTTTATGGTTAGCTGGCATTCGGGATCCGACCAAATTTACCGCTATTAAAATCATTTACGGCTTCGTTGATTTCTTGGCTCGTATTCATGACAAATGGGCCATATCCCACCACTGGCTCATCGATAGGATCACCGCTGAGCAGCAGCACTAAAGCCTCATCGGTGGTGGCTTCTAACAGCACATTGCTATCAGTAGCATCAAGGATCATCAACTCACCTTCATTCAATGCGGTATGGCCATCCACAAATAGGCTGCCTTTCAACATCACTAGCCCAACATTGCGACCAGTCTTAGTTGGTAATCCCACGACTTTTCCTTTATTCAGACGCAGATCCCAAACATCAAGGGCGGTAAATGTGCGTGCGGCGCCTGTGTTGCCTAGATAGTCGCCCGCTATGACCCGCAGTGTTCCCGCCTCATTCGGCAAGCTAATGGTTGGGATAGCATCGCGAGTCAGCAATTGGTAACCCGGCGCTGCCAGTTTATCTTTGGCGGGCAAGTTGACCCACAGTTGCACCATGTCCAAAGTACCGCCATTTTTCATAAAGTTATCAGACTGATATTCTTGATGAAGTATTCCTGATGCCGCTGTCATCCACTGCACATCACCCGGTCCGATAACCCCACCTTCTCCGGTAGAGTCGTGGTGAGCCACTTCGCCGTCATACACGATGGTGACGGTTTCAAAGCCTTTATGTGGATGCTCGCCAACCCCACGATTATCCCCTTCTGATGCTGGGAATGGGTGTGGCCCCGCTCTGTCCAACAGTAAGAATGGGTTCAGGTATTTCCCGTGGTTGCTATAACTAAACATGGAGCGAACAGGGAAACCATCACCAACCCAGTGGCTACGTGGGGATTGATAAATACCAATAATCTTTTTCATGGTGTGACTCCAAACTGGTTTTATAAACTGATCAGTTTTATGCACTAATCGTTTCGATGAACCAATAATAGAAGAGACAAAGCAGGGTGAGTAGAGGCAAAAATAGGTTTGATTGTTCTATAAATAGAACAATGGTCAGTGTTGAGTTCGCTAAAATCAGAGCGTTCCGCTTCATTTATTCATCTTAAACATGAACGATCAGGAATACTAAATAGGTATGATGCCTTCGAGTGAACCTGTGATTCCGTTAAAAGGATTGTTATGAAAACTATTAATATCGCTATGGCATTTTCCGTTGCCTTCATGTTGTCTGGCTGCCTTTCTCAGCCAGCACCTCAGTATGACAACAATGGCATCCAGTTAGAAGAGTTTAAAGAGCTAGAAAGCTTGAGAATGCCAGAGCTGAACATTCCTGAAGGGGCACCGGACGGGGACTATATCGAGCGTTATGGAAATGGTGCCATTCAGTTTAAATCGTGGGTGAAAAATAACTGCTTAGATAAGAGCATCACGGTTTATTATAAAAATGGTCAGCCAAAAATGTTTATTCCTATAAAAAATTGCAAAGTGGATGGCGTCATTAAGTCTTACCATCCTAATGGGAATTTAGATACCGAGATAGGATACAGCAATGACCGACTCAATGGCGATTATAAATCCTACTATGATACACCGAAAAATAATCTGCATCTTAAAACGAGTTTTGTGAATGGAGTCGCGGAAGGTGTTCTTGAAGAGCGTGGACAGGATGGCGAGCTATTAAAGCAGGGTCTGATTAAAGACGGTAAGTTATACACCGCGAAGTAAGTGGACTACAGATAAAATAAAAGCCAATTAACCGTGAGAAAGTTAATTGGCTTTTTGCTATTGAATAGCGATGTAAGATTACAGTTGTGGACGTTTTACAAAGCCGATCGCATCGTAAACCTTGTCTAAGGTTTCTTGAGCGCGAGCCGCTGCTTTGGTGGCGCCTTCATCCATAATTTGGTTCAGTAGCGCTTCATTGTTGCGGAACTCATGGTAACGGGCTTGTAAGTTAGTCAGCATGTCAGAAACTGCTTCAGCCACAGCGCCTTTCAGATGACCGTACATTTGGCCTTCAAACTCAGCTTCCAGCGTTTTCACGCTTTTGCCTGTCACGCCAGCAAGAATATCTAGCAGGTTAGAAACACCCGCTTTGTTTTCAACATCGTAGCAAATACGTGGTGGCTCTTCAGAGTCGGTCATTGCACGTTTGATTTTCTTCACAACGGATTTCGGGTCTTCTAACAGCGCAATCACGTTATTGCGGTTGTCATCAGACTTAGACATTTTCTTGGTTGGCTCTTGTAATGCCATCACGCGTGCGCCGCCATCGGTTGGGATAAATGGCTCTGGTACGGTGAAAATATCTCCGTAAATGGCATTGAAGCGCTGAGCAATATCGCGGCTCAGTTCAAGATGTTGTTTCTGGTCAATACCCACAGGAACTTGGTTAGTTTGGTAAACCAGAATATCGGCAGCCATCAGAACTGGATAGTCAAACAGACCGGCGTTGATGTTTTCTGAGTGGCGAGCAGATTTGTCTTTGAACTGGGTCATGCGGCTCAGTTCACCGAAATAGGTGTAGCAGTTTAGTGCCCAGCTCAGTTGTGCATGTTGTGGCACATGTGACTGAACAAAAATGGTGCTTTTCTTCGGATCAATACCGCAAGCTAAGTAGAGCGCTAATGTATCAAGGGTTCTTTTACGTAGTTCAACAGGGTCTTGGCGAACGGTGATAGCGTGTTGGTCAACGATACAGTAGATGCAATCATAATCATCTTGCATCTTAACCCACTGACGTAACGCACCCATGTAGTTACCGATGGTTAATTCACCGGAAGGCTGTGCGCCGCTGAATACAATAGGTTTCTGGGTTTGTTTAGATTTTTCAGTGGGTGTACTCATTTCTTTGTATGTCCTTGTAGTATTTTTATACCCTGTTAAGTTTCGAGCCACACCGTTGGTGACTCGAATTATTGGGGATTTTATTTTGATAAATCAATAACGGAGAGTAGCTCAGAAAAGTGGCTTAACACGTAGTCGGGCTCGGTAATTGCGATTGATTCACCATAGTTGTAGCCGTAGGTTAACCCTACGCTTGGGCAGCCTGCATTGTGGGCTGCGATAATATCATTACGGGAATCGCCGACAAAAAGCAATTCTTCTTTGCGTAAACCGAACTGACCCATTGTTAAATAGAGTGGCGCTGGGTGCGGTTTAGTTTTTACTACATCATCGCCACCAAGTACTAATGAAAAGTAGCTATCGATGCCCAGCTTTTCCAGTAATGGCGCCACAAATGGGGTTGGTTTGTTGGTCACAATCGCCATAGGCAAGTTGTGTTTCGCAATGGTTGCGAGGGTCTCTTTGACCTCAGGGAACAGCTGGCTACCAGTATTAACGGTCGTCGCATAATGCTCATCGAAGCGGATACGAGCTTGCTTTTTCAGCTCTGGCGTGACCGTCATACCCGCCCATTCTAGCGCACGCTCTACGAGCATATCCGCGCCGTTACCTACCCAGATGGAGACACGCTCTTTGCCTGCTGGTGGTAGGTTTAGCTCTTCAAGGGTTTTGTCGATGGCGTCGGCTAAACCGCCGGCACTGTCAACAAGGGTTCCATCCAAATCAAACGCAATCGCTTTAATACTCTCTAAAACCGCATATGTCATTGAGATACCTTTTTCAATTCTTGGCGCATTTCATCGATGACTTTTTTGTAATCAGGCTGATCAAAAATCGCGGAGCCTGCAACGAAGGTGTCTGCACCTGCTGCGGCAATTTCTGCAATGTTATTGACCTTCACGCCACCATCGACTTCTAAACGAATATCATAACCACTTTCGTCAATTAATTTACGAACTTGGCGCAATTTGTTCAGGGTTTGTGGGATAAAAGATTGACCGCCGAATCCTGGGTTAACGGACATCAGTAGGATCATATCAACTTTATCCATCACATAATCGAGATAGCTAAGCGGGGTTGCTGGGTTAAATACCAGACCTGCGGTACAACCATTCTCTTTGATGAGTTGTAAAGTTCTATCGATGTGCTCGCTGGCTTCTGGGTGGAAACTGATGTGAGTCGCACCCGCTTTAGCGAAATCTGGAATAATGCGATCGACCGGTTTAACCATTAAGTGAACATCAATCGGGGCGGTGATACCGTAATTGCGCAGGGCTTTACAGATTGGTGCACCGAACGTGAGGTTCGGTACATAGTGGTTGTCCATCACGTCGAAATGGACAATGTCTGCGCCCGCAGCAAGAACTTTGGCGGTATCTTCGCCTAAACGTGCAAAGTCAGCAGATAAAATAGATGGGGCAATGAGAAAATCTTTCATAATTGTCTCCGATTATTCGTCGTTATCTGACAGCACCTATGATTTTTTAGATGCTCCCGCTCCCGCATATAAAGCCAAAAGCTCGTTGACTTTGGCACGGTTCAAAATATTTCTACTAATGGTGCGACGCACTTTTACGATATGTAACTGTGCTTGATAATACCACTCTCGAGTCACCGGGGTCTCATGATTTGAGATAAGAACTGGGATCTTGCGCTCAGATGACAACTTATGTGCCAAAAAAGCCAGGTTCTGCTGTTCTTGCGCACTAAAGGCATTGGTGTGATAGGCCGTAAAGTTAGCGGTCTCAGACAGCGGAGCATAAGGCGGATCGCAATAGATGACTGAGCCATTCTGCGCATCGAGTAATGTTTTGCTGTAAGATTGCGTCACAAAGGTCGCTTTCTGGGCTTTTTCAGCAAACCACAGTAATTCGTCTCTCGGAAAATAGGGTTTCTTGTAGCGTCCGAAAGGCACATTGAATTCACCACTTAGGTTATAGCGGCATAATCCGTTATAACAGTGGCGGTTAAGATACAAAAAGAGAATGCTACGTTTAGCAGGGTCATCTGATTTGTTAAATGCTTGGCGCATTAAATAATACTGCTCAGAGGTATTAAATTCAGGTGTGAACAGTTGCTGAGCTTCTTCGATGAAAGCATCAGAGCGATATTTAACCGTGTTGTAGAGGTTGATAAGATCGCTGTTAATATCCGCAAGTACGTACGAATCGTAGTTGGTATTTAAAAACACCGATCCTGCACCAACAAAAGGTTCTATTAAGCAATCTCCTTGTGGAAGATACTTTTTGATCTCGTCCACAAGCGGGTATTTACCCCCAGCCCATTTTAAAAAAGCGCGTTTTTTTTTCATGCCGTCTTATTATTACAATCGTTTAAAAGCCGCCACTTGGCGGCTCTTTCAGGACAACATTATGCGCCCGGGGAAAAACGTTGTTATTTTTGATCCTGTTTAACTTGTTTCATATTACGCACCCACGGTTTTTTCGCTTGTACTGCGGCAGGTAAGGTCGCAATTGCACTTTTTGCTTCGCTCACTGAGCTGTAATTTCCGTGGATCAATACATACCAAGTTTGGCCATTACGAATGGTTTTATACACTTGATAGTTAGCAAGTTTATTCTCTTTTGCGAAAGCTTCCAGTGTATCTGAACGACTTGCGCTACTTAACTGCAATGTATAGCTTCCAGAGGGTGCTGCAACGGTACTACCACTTTGGCTTGTGCTAGTTGCTGGCTTAGTGGTTGTTTTTGGCTGAGCAGGTTGTTTTTGTTCAACAGGCTTAGTCGCTTTTGGTTGCGTTTTTTCTGGGGTGACAGGTTTAACTGTTGGCTGTTTTTCCACAGGTTTGACTTGTGGTGGCGTCAACGGTGTCACATTTTGTGGTGGCGTAGTGGTGCTTTCAGACGGCAGGCTTTGACCTTGGTTGAGAGCGTCGGCAACATCACCCGGAATTTCAATGCGTTCACCAAGACCATTTTGTTGAGTCTGAGTGTCTGCTTGAGTTGGCATTGGGTTAATTTGCTGACCATTTAACTCTTGCGCTTGACCTGTTTGAGGTTGCGTTGTGGATTGAGTATCTGAGTTGGTCAGTGATGAAGAACCTGATAAATCGATATTACGCTGATTAGCGCTATCATTTTGTAATTTCTCATGTTCTGTTGGTGCTTTTAATGCGGAACTGATTGCAATGATCAGCAGAAGCAGCACTAAAACGCCGACACCGATCATGATGTGTTGACGTGATAACGCAATTTTTGGCTTAGCTGCCGCAGCAGGACGCGCACGTCCGGTTGGTCTATCTGATGTATCAGGCCTTAAATCATTCTGCACTTGAGGCTGATTGTCTGGTTTAAATTCGTCCATTTTCCTCTCCCGAAATTAGTTCGCCTGTATAGAGATAAAATGTCTCTTATCATTACGACCTGTTCACGACTAAGCAATTGCTTCTGCTCACTTTTAAAGAATAGATTGTTTAGCAATTTCATTCCAATTTCAATGAGATTGCGACCACCTTACTTCGTTACTCGTTATAGGTGCTAGGCGTGCGTATAATTTAACGGCTTTAGTTGATATCTGCCAGTAACATTTTAAAACCCCTGAAAATATTCAGGAGCCAATTAATGATTTTTACTTAGTTCAGTAATGATTTATGGCATACAAGCCGAAATAGCGGCAATGACTGTTGAGGCATCCACATCGGAACGCATTTCTGAACTGCCGATAGTGGTTGGAAGGATAAGATGCAATTTGCCTCCCATGACTTTTTTATCTCGCATCATGTGAGGTAAATAGTCATCAGGTTGCATTTTTGCAGGACCAGTAACAGGTAGCTCGGCGCGTTTTAAAAGGGCGATGATGCGTTCTGTTTGTTCTGGGGTAAATTGGCCAATCAGCTCAGCGGTTTTTGCCGCCATCACCATACCAGCAGCAACAGCTTCTCCATGGAGCCATACGCCGTAGCCCATTTCAGCTTCGATAGCATGACCAAAGGTATGCCCTAAATTTAATAGTGCACGTAGCCCGCTGGTTTCTTTTTCATCGGCAGCGACCACTTGCGCTTTCAGTTCGCAACAACGGCGAATGCAGTACGCCATGGCTTGGTTATCTAATGCCATTAAGGCATCGATATTTTTTTCCAACCAGCTAAAAAATTCACCATCAAGAATGATGCCGTATTTAATAACTTCAGCCAGGCCAGAAGAGAGTTCGCGCTTAGGTAAGGTTTTTAAACAATCGAGGTCAATCACGACGGATGCCGGTTGATAAAATGCCCCAATCATATTTTTCCCCAATGGGTGGTTAACGGCGGTTTTTCCACCAACCGAAGAGTCCACTTGGGAGAGTAATGTAGTAGGAACTTGAATAAAGCGTACGCCACGTTGATAGCTAGCTGCTGCGAATCCAGTTAAGTCACCAATTACTCCCCCACCAAGGGCGATGAGGGTTGTGTCACGGTTATGGTGCTTTTCGAGTAATGCCGTAAAAACATCATTCATGATGAATAAAGATTTGTACTGCTCGCCATCAGGTAAGACGATGGAATCGACTTTGACACCTGAGGCTTCAAGAACGGCTTGAATCTTATGTAGGTAAAGCGGAGCGAGAGTTTCGTTAGTCACTATCATTGCTCGCTGACCCGCAGTTAGTGGCCAAAATGCATCCTTTCCTTGGTACAAACCAGGTGCAATATTGATTGGATAACTGCGTTCATCCAGAGTAACAGTGACTTTTTCCATCTTGCTTTACCTTGAATTCATGACTTCTGATGTATAAAAATTAGTTTTTTTCTAACATTTCAATGATTTGATTGGCAACAACTTTTGCGCTTTGCTCATCAGTATGAATTGTTATATCCGCTATCTCTTCATACATAGGATTGCGTTCATCGGCTAATTTTTCTAAAACTTCGCGAGCAGGCTCATCCACCTGTAAAAGAGGACGTTTTTTATCGCGTTGTGTGCGGGATAATTGCTTCTCAATGGTGGTTTCGAGATACACGACAACCCCACGAGCGGACAAGCGGTTACGTGTCTCTTTAGATTTAACAGAGCCACCACCTGTCGCTAAGACAATGCCTTGCTTTTCAGTGAGTTCATTGATGACTTTCTCTTCGCGATCGCGAAAGCCTTCTTCACCTTCTAGGTCGAATACCCAACCTACATCTGCGCCAGTGCGTTTTTCAATCTCGTGATCGGAGTCAAAGAACTCCATATTAAGCTGTTGAGCTAACTGACGACCAATAGTGCTTTTTCCGGCTCCCATTGGTCCAACCAGAAAGATATTGCGTTTCTCTGCCATGTTTTTTGGTATTACTACGATTATTCGTTAATGATCACCCGCCCCGCCAATCGAATTAGCGGCGGGACCTAAACTGAAACCTCATAAGTGATGATGTGAGATCAGATAAGAAAATTATCTCAATACATCAACCTGAATTGCAACTATATAAATATGGCACTTAGAAAACAAAGTGCCATATTCTTCGTTGCGGGTTTCTATATATTTGAGCCGTCTACATTACATAATGCACTGTTTAGCGAGCTTATTAACAGGTTGTTTATTCCACTAAATGAATGGAAGCTGTTAATTATAAAGCAAAATTTCTGTAGCTATTTTATAAGCGGCTGATAGTTTGTTCTTTCATCTACCGATAGTTAGAACACTCAATGGATAACCTTGTATGCTAAAACGACCTCAGCGTCAAATTTATCCGGTATGTTTATGGCACAAAAAGTAATAATTCCACGGTACTTTGAGGAATTAAACATTCAACTAATTGAATGTATAGGCGTTATTTTTTACGCTAAATCTTAATAAGTTTTGGTGTAATAAATACCAGTAAAACACGCTTATCAACGTGTTGTGTCTTATTGATAAATAAACTTCCTAATAGTGGGATTTGTGAAAGAAATGGGATACCTGAATCCGTTTTTTCTTGCTTCTGTTGAAAAATACCACCCAATATTAGGGTGTTATTATTTTTGATAGTCACTGACGTCGCAATTTCTTGTTTGTTGATGGCAAGATGTTGGTTTGGATTGACGGTGAGAGCGGTATCTGGGGAGTTATGGCTGATTTTTAATATCATTTCGACTCTGTCATCTCGGGCAATGGTTGGCGTAACTTCCATACCTAACACCGCATCTTTAAATTGAACGTGGCTTTTCTTATCGGAGGTAGTGACATAGGGAATTTCGCTGCCTTGTTGGATGCTGGCGGGCTGTTTATGGGATGCCACCAAACGGGGGCTCGCAATAATTGACAATAAATTTTCTTTTTCTAGTGCGTTAAGCTTCATTTCAAGTAAGCCTTCTCCGAGCCGTAATACATTTAATGCCATCTGTCCTGATTGGCTGCTGTAACGGTTATAGCGGCTATGGTGCCCATCAGTTGCTGACTCACCTAGCATTCCCCACTCTAAACCTAACGCTTGTAAAGCGGTGCGTGAACTGCTGATGATGTGGGCAGTGATTTGTACTTGCTGCTGGGGAATATCTTTTTGAACAAGCCATGTTTCAATTAATGCCAAGCGTTCTTTGGTGTCCGTAATGATCAAACTGTTGGTGGTGGCATCAAAGTGGGCTATGCCTTTATCGGATAGGAGGCGCATGTCAGGCTCCGTGATCTGTTGATGAACAGTTTGAGCGCCGATAGAGACTAATGGAAAAATTTTTTCAGTGAGAATTATTTCCGGTGCTTTAGGTGGAATGATGGTGTCTAAGAGCTGGGTATCTTCTTCTGTTGGGGATATGGGTTCAAAAGGGTCTCGGGGTGTTTGGGCATACCCGAAGAAAGCACTGCATAGCATTAACATTAATATGGGAACGAAAAAATTAGTGTTGCTCATTAGGTTGTTCATCCTTGATAAATGTGAGCGATAAATTGGCGGTCAGTTGCTGGTTTTTGGTAGTCAAAATGACATCAGAAAATTGCCAATGTTGCTGTGGGAGCGTATGGGTGAGTGATTGCATAAATTCGAGGAGATCCTTAAATTTCCCTTGGATCTCAAGTTGGTAATGAGAATTCAACGGATCCGATGGCTGAAGCTGATTTAAGACAATATTGTTATTCGCAAGCAGCTGCTGTAAGTGAAGAACAAAGAAATGAGGGTCTAAGGGCGTTTCCTCATTAGAAGGGAACGAAGCGAGTTCCTGTTCTAGCCAAACGCGAGTCGGATTTTGGGCGAAAAATTGGCTACTGGCTTGGTTTTGTAGGTGCAAGGCAGAGCTGTTTTGTTGTAAATCTGCCCATTGATTTCGCTTGTCTTGCCAAATGAAGGTATAGCTAGCGGCAATGCCCACCACCAAAATCAGCGGTATCGTTAGATATTGCTGCCAAAGGGGGCGATACCAAAAAGCGGCAAAGTGGTTATTCATCAATGACACCTCGATAATCGGCAATAAGGTGTAGTTGGTTAACGGCAGCAACCCGCCGTAACGTGCGCAGTTGCACGTTATCGACCTGAGGTGTTTGGCTAAATTGAGTTAACAGCAAATTCAGGTCTTGAAAGCGATAACTGAGTGCTTTGATTTCTAAACGCCCTTCACGTAGCTGAAAGGTGGATAGCCAACTTTTAGGTGGCGTGAGATTGGATAGCGACCTTAATAGGCTGAGTAAGGCATGGTTATGTTGCGCATAGGATTGACGCTGATTTTGCTGAAATGTGAATTTTTCTAGCTGTTGTTGCTGCGCTTGTAATTGTGTTTTTAGCTGTTCAATGTGCTGTTGATGTTTCTGTTGAGCCGCAAGGTATAAGTGGGCTTGCGATATATCCTCTAGAAGCAAACTGATTAAATAACCAAAGATAACGATAACAAAAATACAGCTGAGCCCCGTCACCATTAAAAAATAGCGTCGCTGGCGAGTGAGCTTATCGGTTCGCCATGGTAGGAAGTTAACCTGATACATATTAAAGATCCCCATGACGCAGGGCCAGCCCTGCGGCAATCACAAAACTCCCCAATTGGCGGGGTAATTTGATGGGGTATTGATGAAAAGCTTGCAGTAAATCCCATCGATACTCTACGCCTTGAATATCGTGGTCACTAATGCAGTAAATCGGTAATTTTAAGGCTTCAGGATCGTCCGTTAATAAGGATTGAATTTGGTTAATGTGCACTGATTGATTATCTTGGGTCGGGTTATCGCTTTGAATATGACTATAACTTGCAGGTTGGCTGATAGGCCCTGACCAGAACCATTCGTTTTGGCGATAGTAAACAAGCCAACATTCGTTAGGCAACTGAGCATGTCGAGCAAGGTAACGCAGTGCGATGGGGGCAATATCTACAGCTAGTAGGTGATAACCACTCTCCAGTAATAAATCTTGCCAGAAGGTAATATCAGATTGGCGTGCGGCATTGAAGTAAACTTGTTGCCCAATGATCCGATAATCTACAGCAAGCTCTTGGGCTTGCATGGGAAAAAGTTGGTCAACTTGCGCTTGTAAATACCAACTTAGCTCGGGTTGTTGCAAGCTCATTTGGTTGGGAAGAGTGACCTGTTTTTGGAGCGACCTTAGTGAGGGTAATGCGATAGAAACAGAGCAGTTTTTAGGTAATTTCTGACGCCATTGTCGCAAAATATTGCGTAAAATTACGCGGTGTTCATCAAGGGTATGTGATGCGCTGTCAAAAGGTAGCGCTTGTTGCCAACATTCACATAACGACCAGAGTTTGCGATGTTTTTTTGCTGCAACTAACTGAATGTGGTGCTGAGATAGCTCAATTCCGATGTGCCATTTTGGTGAATACATACATAATATCCTTATCATTAACAATTAAATTACGTTTTCTATTGTGCTGTATAAGCTTTATACTATGCAGCAGTGATATCTAAACCCGCCTGTCAGTTGCATATGGGAATTCTTCGGTGAAGTTCGTAAAATATTTTTTAATTCTGGTTTTCTGTTGCATTTTTTTGGGAAGCGCCTCGATTTATGGCATGTACAAATATGTCGAAGGTGAGCTGCCTGATGTCGCAACAATGAAAGACATTCGTCTGCAAACGCCAATGCAGGTATTCAGTGCAGATAATGAACTGATCGCCCAATATGGTGAAAAGCGCCGTATTCCATTGCCATTAACTGACATTCCTCCAATGTTAGTGCATGCCTTTATTGCAACAGAAGATAGCCGCTTCTATGAGCACCATGGTATTGATCCAATTGGTATTTTCCGTGCTGTGACTGTGATGGCTTCATCGGGTCATGCATCGCAAGGGGCGAGTACCATTACTCAGCAGCTGGCGAGAAACTTCTATTTAAGTCCAGAAAAAACCTTGATGCGTAAAGCAAAAGAGGCATTTTTGGCGATTCGTATCGAACAGTTATTTACCAAAGATGAAATTATGGAGCTGTACCTGAATAAAATTTATTTAGGTAACCGTGCTTATGGTGTGGGTGCAGCCGCTTATGTTTATTTTGGTAAAACAGTCAATGAGTTAACGCTAAGTGAAATGGCAATGATTGCCGGCTTACCGAAAGCGCCATCAACATTCAACCCGCTTTACTCTTATGACCGTGCGGTTAACCGCCGTAACGTCGTATTAATGCGGATGTTAGAAGAAAAATACATCACGCAAGATCAGTACGAGCAAGCGAAAAGTGAAAAAATTGTCGCTTCTTATCACGCACCAAAAGTGGATTTTTCTGCGCCTTATTTAGCGGAAATGGCACGCCAAACGATGTATGAAAAATACGGTGAAGATGCCTATACCGATGGTTATAAGGTGTACACCACGGTTGTGCGTAAAGACCAGTTAGCGGCGACCGAAGCCGTACGTAATAATTTGATAGATTACGATATTCGCCATGGTTATCGCGGTCCTGCAGAAGTGTTATGGAGCGGTAGCCAAGCCGCATGGGATAAAGAACAAATCGTTGAGAAACTGAAAAAATTACCAAACTATGGTTCATTGGTTCCAGCCGTTGTCACGTCTGCGAGTAGCAGCGATGCGAAAGTGATGCTGGCGGATGGCTCGGACATCCAAATTACGATGGCGGGTGTGCGCTGGGCGCGTAAATTTATTTCAGATACTCAGCAAGGTGGTACGCCATCTGCCGTGAATAAAGTTGTGCAGCCCGGTGAGCAGATTTGGGTTCGTCAGGTTAAAGATAGCTGGTGGTTAGCCCAAGTCCCTGATGTGAACGCAGCATTTGTTGCATTGAATCCGAATGATGGGGCGGTGATAGCCCTTGTGGGTGGTTTTGATTTTAATATGAGTGAATTTAACCGCGTGACGCAATCATTGCGCCAAGTGGGCTCAAATATTAAGCCATTCTTGTACACGGCTGCGATGGATAAAGGCTTAACGTTATCGTCATTACTCAATGATGTGCCGATTAGCCGTTGGGATGCGGGAGCTGGTTCAGACTGGCGTCCGAAGAACTCACCACCGCGCTATGATGGTCCTATCCGTTTACGTCAAGGTTTAGGTCAGTCGAAAAACGTGGTGATGGTGCGTGCGATGCGCGCCATGGGTGTGGATTATGCAGCGGATTATTTAACGCGTTTTGGTTTCCCGAAAGAGAATATTAACCGTACAGAAGCGTTGGCGCTGGGTGCTCCATCATTTACCCCAATGCAAATGGTGCGTGGTTACGCCGTGATGGTGAACGGGGGATACCTTGTTGATCCTTACTATATTTTGAAGATTGAGAATCACAGCGATGAAGTGATTTTCGAAGCGAAACCAAAAATTGCATGCCCTGAGTGTACAAATATTCCGGTCATTTATGGGGATACGGCGCGTACGATTGCGCTGAGTGACTCTGAAGGCGAAGATGCAACAGAGGAAGTGACTCAATCGAATAATAATGTGGTGGAACAAGAGCCAACAATGGCACTGTCTACAACCGCAGAACAGCAGAGCCCTGAAGACCAATATGCCCCGCATGTTATTAGCACACCGCTGGCGTTCTTAATTCGCGATGCGATGGTGACAAATATTTATGGCGAGCCAGGTTGGTCAGGTACCGGTTGGCGTGCGGGTCGTGATCTGGGCGGTCGTCGTGACATTGGCGGGAAAACAGGAACCACGAATAGCTCGAAAGATGCGTGGTTCTCCGGTTATGGCCCTGATATTGTTGCCTCAGCATGGATTGGCTTTGATGATAACAAGCGTACATTAGGCCGTACAGGAATAAGCGGTGGTGAAGCAGGTGCGAAGAGTGCTCAGCCGATTTGGGATGACTTTATGAAAGCCGCCCTTGACGGCGTTCCAGTGAAAACTATGCAACCACCAAAAGGAATTATTTCAGTCTCTATCGATACCCGTACAGGTAAACTCTCATCCGGTGGACCTTCTCGTAGTGAATACTTTATCGAAGGAACTGAGCCGAAAGAGCGCGCGGTACAAGAGGTTGGAACGACCATTTCAACGGAAAATGGAGCCAGCCAAGAGCTATTCTAATGAGCTGTTTTGAGTGTAAATAAACTGCACCCCATCGCCGTTTGGCATGGGGTGTACTTATTTAGGGTATTGGATAGATTGAATATCGAGTGGCGTTATTTCGCGTTATTTTTTAAGTAACGTTCCACATAAAACAACGCGCTAATATTGCGGGCTTCATTGAAGTCAGGGTGGTCGAGGAGCTCCATCATACGTGCAATCGGCCATTTGACTTGTTGGAGCGGTTCTGGCTCATCCCCCTCAAGTTTTTCGCTAAATAGGTCGTTAGCTATAAGTATGTTCATCTTGCTGGAAAAGTAAGATGGGGACATGGTGAGTTTTGCCAAAGGGGTAATTTGGCGAGCCCCATAACCGATTTCTTCTTTGAGTTCTCGCTGAGCTGCCTCAAGAGGGGCTTCTCCTGGGTCTACGGCTCCTTTAGGGAAGCCTAGCTCATAGTTTTCGATACCCACGGCGTATTCACGGATCAAAATCAGGTGATCATCAATGATGGGGACGATAAGAACTGCTTCACGCTTTGCGGGGCGCATTCTTTCATAAACACGTTTTTCGCCATTACTAAATTCGAGGTCAACAGATTGGATACTGAATAGTTTAGATTGAGCAACATCTTGAATATTCAGGATTTTTGGTTTTTTTAACTCTGTCATAACGATTTCCGAATCAGGTGAATGGGATCCATGAGGGCAAGCATACATTGTCTTTAACTATGACGCATATCAAAAAAAAATGATAGAGATTATAGGGTGGAGAAAATGCTGTTAGTATAATCTACTTATGAAAATCGCACTGATTAATAAGTAAAACATTTTATTTACAACATATTGTAAAATAAAACAAAAACTGAAAGAGAATAGGAATTGGCTTATATAGTGAATAGCATTACGTTGCTATGCTTTTTAAGTAGACAATTCTGTTGAGAAAAAAATGCTAAACACCGTCATTATACTGGCTCTGATAATAGCTAGCCTAATTATAATGGTTTCCGTTCTGTTCTTCCGGCGGGGACGGCGTTCTAGTGTCTATCAAATACCCTCTCTAGCAACACCCGCGTTTAAAAAAATGATTGAGTCTGATTTCCAGACTATCACCCAGTATCTTAATCACAGTGCATCTAAAAACCTTCATTCGCCTTCCCAAGCTGTATGGCAAATACGAAAAAATGCCACTGTTGCCACTATCTGTAATGCGATTACGCGATTTAATTTGCGTCAGGAGCAAGGGCAGGGTTGGCGCTATTTTATTGATACGATTGAAGTTCAGTTACCTTCTCAACTAGAACCGTTCTTACAACGACAAAATGCCATGGAAATTGTAGAAACGGATCATCTGCCTTTAATTGTGGCTCTCAATGGTCACTCATTGAAGGAATTTAGCTATGAATGGGAAGTCCCTTCAGAGGAGCCTAGGACTCAACCTGAGGCTGATATCCATGAAGGTGAACCGAACACCATTCAATTGCTGAAGATGCGTAAGGAAAGTAAAGAGGAGCATCGACTCCATAATTCTTCCGGGTGGTTAGGGGCGATTGTGGTGAGCCTCAGTTTTTTTATCGGCTATCTGACGATTGTTTCTATTCCCATTTTTCAAGGATGGGGGCTGACATTAGCTGCGGTGGTTTTTATCCTCGGAATGTTTTTATTATTCCGTTTACGTCTTTTTCCTAGACCCTATCAAGATGTGCAATGTATTTATGGGCAAGCCAAACGCTGGGAATTGTACGGAGAGTTAGATAAAAAATACTCATCCACCATTTCGATAGGGGGCGTAGATTTGCACTACCCCACCTATTGGCTCCCTTACCTAAAATATGAGCTAAACCATCCTACGAATATTGACCTCTATTCGACGGGAGAAGTGCTACGGTATGGTCGATATCTCTCAGTTCATGAAGAGGAACGCTATTACCCCTATAAACGATTTAAAAAGAATGTGCTGATGTTTTTCAGTGCATTGCTCGTTTTGGCGATGGTGTTTTCTTATCAATCGATTAGTTTGCCAGTAAAATTAGGTTTTGCGTGGATTGAAGGTGCGAAAAAAGTCAGTGTTGTTGACCCTTCAGATTTAACAGCGCGTAAAATTAGAGTTGGAGATACATTATCAGCGAAGGGAATGGGGATGTGTTATCGCCCACCTAATTTGAACGATGCCAACCAAGCGTTGTTTGTGCCTTTCGATTGTTCGGGTGTGTATTGGAATAATATTAACCTGATTACTGAGCCACAATCCGAGATTGTGAATCGAGCAATCGATTTATTGAATAGCATAAAAAATCAATTACATCCAGATAAAGACGCCCCAGGAATTAACCCAAGATTACAGCGTGAAATCATGAAATCGGGAATGAATATTATTTTCGATTTTTCAGAAATCGTATTAAAAACCAACGCATTGTGTGATCAACAAGATCATTGCATTAAACTCAAAAGCGCATTGTCTAACTTGGGTGGTAGTGTGGATGATTGGCCGGGGTTGGTAAATAAAGCGTCTTCAGGAAAATTAAGTGGTGCGCATGTTTTATTACGTGCAGGAAGTGCTGATGCCTTGGAAAACTTAGTTGAAGACACCACATATGATTTCATCAAGAAAGAACTTGAGAAGGAAGTTCGTAAACTCAATAGTCCACCACCGGGTGGGGTATTGTTGATCAGCGATGAAAACCACCCGCTGGTAGACATAATGCCAGTAAGTTCACTGAGCGAAATGAACCAAGTTCAGCGATGGTATGAGTTAAAGCGCTTATCTAGCATTCTGATTAATACCCCATTTGATGTTGAAGGGGTTATCACGAACATTTCGACAGATGCCAATGGCACATTGCAAGTGGTGGTTCATGAACGCTTGGATGACGATGTGTTATCAGAATATGTCTGCCGTTCAATGTTGGTTTTCTTCTTAATCATTTGTACCTTGATAAATGGAACATTAATTATTATTCGAGTTTTGAATAACAAACGGCGTTTGCGTAAAATCACTGAATATTACGATAAATGCTATGAGGCAGATAATCCTTCCGAGTCTAGATAGTATTATCCTTCCCTGACCATGGAGCCTCATTTTGGTTTGGCATTCAAACTAAGTGTGAGGAGGCACCATGAAGCCGTTATCGATAAATCAATCTTCAACAAAGCCATCATCCGCTGAACAAGTTCGCCTTGATAAATGGCTATGGGTTGCACGTTTTTATAAAACACGTTCAATTGCTCGTGAGATGATTGATGGCGGAAAAGTCCATTACAATGGGCAAAGAAGTAAGCCGGGCAAAATTGTTGAACTGGGTGCGATGATAAAAGTACGTCAAGGAAATGATGAGCGGATTATCGAAGTACTCGAGATCAGCAATCAACGTAAAGGCGCACCAGAAGCTCAATTACTCTACCGTGAAACCGTAGAAAGCCTTGAACAACGTGAAAAGATGGCGATGGCGCGTAAGATGAATGCACTCACGATGCCACATCCTGACAGACGTCCCGATAAAAAAGAGCGTCGGACTCTGCTAAAATTTAAACACACGAATTCCCATGAATCGTCTTAATAGACTGCCTGAGTAATAGAGAGAAATTATGGCTAAACAAGACCAACTCCACCGTTTCCTGTTCGAACAGCATGCGGTACGTGGAGAAATGATTACTGTCGATGAGACTTTTCATCATATTCTAGAAAATCATGATTACCCAGAAGCCGTCAAAATGCTGCTGGGCGAACTGCTGGTTGCGACCAGCTTACTTACTGCTACCTTAAAATTTGATGGTGATATTACCGTTCAAATCCAAGGTGATGGCCCCGTTAAGTTAGCTGTGATTAATGGTAATAACCTACAACAAATGCGCGGCGTTGCTCGTGTTGAGGGTCCTGTTGTCGCGGGAAGTACGTTACAGCAAATGATTGGTAACGGATTTATTGTTATCACGATTACACCAAAACAAGGTGAGCGTTATCAAGGTATTGTGGCGATTGAAGGCAACAGCATTGAAGAGAGCATTGATGCCTATTTCCGCCAATCTGAACAGTTACCAACCCGCCTGTTTATCCGTGTTAGTGAACAAGATGGCAAAGCGATTGCTGGCGGGATGTTGCTGCAAGTTTTACCTGCTGCAGGAGAGACTAGCCACGAGTTTTTTGATCACTTAGTGCAACTGACTGCGACTATCAAAGGCAAAGAGCTTAGCGAATTAGATGTGAAAGAGGTACTTCATCGTCTGTATCATGAAGAAGATGTCACGCTGTATGACCCGCAATCTGTTGAGTTCCGTTGCACTTGTTCACGTGAACGTTGTGAAGCGTCTTTAGCGACATTAACCCATGAAGATGTTATGGATATTTTGCACAAAGATGGGAAAATTGATATGGAGTGTGAATATTGTGGCTCGCACTATGTATTTATTGAATCCGATATCGTCGGGTTAAATAATGAGCAAAATCAGCAACTTCACTGATACGATTTAGCAACCTAATTATGTGACGAGGGTGCAATTTTGCACCCTTTTTTTATAATTTTAAAGGATTATAACGTGCTCTAAGTCTCATTATGAATTAAAAAAAATTATACATTTTCAATTCTTTGATAACTATCGCTGTTAATTAGTCGTAAAGATTTATGATCGTCGGCAGAATAGCTATGTTTACCAGGAGCAATATAATGAGCGCTAAAAGCATTACCCTGAAGGATCTCGAAAAGTACGGCATTCATGACGTCGCTGAAGTTGTTTATAACCCAAGTTATGAGCTGTTATTTCAGGAAGAAACCAAGCCAGGTCTTGAAGGTTATGAACGCGGTACCGTTACTACATTAGGTGCTGTTGCTGTTGATACCGGTATTTTTACAGGACGTTCCCCAAAAGATAAATATATCGTTCGCGATGATGTCACCCGTGATACCGTTTGGTGGGCTGACCAAGGTAAAGGTAAAAACGATAACAAACCAATGAGCCAAGAGGTTTGGAGCAGCCTGAAACACTTAGTGACTGAGCAGCTATCAGGCAAACGTTTGTTTGTTGTAGATGCATTCTGTGGTGCGAACGCAGATACTCGTCTGAAAGTCCGTTTTATCACTGAGGTTGCATGGCAAGCTCACTTCGTGAAAAACATGTTCATTCGTCCATCTGATGAAGAGTTAGTTGGTTTTGAACCAGACTTTATCGTGATGAACGGTGCAAAATGCACTAACCCGAATTGGAAAGAGCAAGGTTTGAACTCAGAAAACTTTGTTGCTTTCAACTTAACTGAGCGTATGCAGTTAATCGGCGGTTCTTGGTACGGCGGCGAAATGAAGAAAGGTATGTTCTCTATGATGAACTACCTGCTGCCATTAAAAGGCATCGCATCAATGCACTGCTCTGCAAACGTTGGTGAAAAAGGCGACGTTGCAATTTTCTTCGGCCTGTCTGGTACAGGTAAAACCACATTGTCTACAGATCCAAAACGTAAGTTAATTGGTGATGATGAGCATGGTTGGGATGATGACGGTGTATTCAACTTCGAAGGCGGTTGCTACGCGAAGACTATCAACCTGTCTAAAGAAGCTGAGCCAGACATCTATGGCGCCATCAAACGTGATGCGTTATTAGAAAACGTCATGGTATTGGCTGACGGTTCAGTTGATTTCAATGACGGTTCTAAAACTGAGAACACGCGTGTTTCTTACCCTATCTATCACATCGAAAACATCGTAAAACCAGTTTCTAAAGCGGGTCATGCGACAAAAGTTATCTTCCTAACGGCAGATGCATTCGGTGTGTTACCACCAGTTTCTCGCTTAACGCCAGAACAAACTCAGTACCACTTCCTGTCTGGTTTCACGGCGAAGTTAGCAGGTACAGAGCGTGGTGTGACTGAACCAACTCCAACATTCTCTGCATGTTTCGGCGCAGCATTCTTATCTCTGCACCCAACTCAATACGCGGAAGTATTAGTGAAGCGTATGGAAGCCGCAGGCGCGAAAGCATACTTAGTCAATACTGGTTGGAACGGTACAGGCAAACGTATCTCTATTAAAGATACGCGTGCAATCATCGATGCAATCTTAAGTGGCGATATCGAAAAAGCGGATACCATCAAGCTGCCAGTGTTTGATTTAGAAGTCCCAACAGCATTACCGGGTGTGGATACTAATATCCTTGACCCACGTAATACTTACGCTGATAAATCTCAGTGGGATGAAAAATCTAAAGACTTAGCGGATCGTTTCGTGAAAAACTTCGATAAGTACACGGATACCCCAGCAGGTGCAGCACTGGTTAAAGCCGGTCCTAAACTGTAATTTCGGGTAGTACAGATAAAAAAAGGCTCTACAACGATTGAAGATAACATCATCGTGTAGAGCCTTTCCCATTGGTGTTAGCGTTTACTTACCTGAAAAGTTATTCCGCAGCAGGCAAGTCAAAAACTAAAATTTCACTGTCTTCATCAGCTTTTATCGTTAGTTGATTTTCTTGCCAAATGGCTAAACCATCGCTAGTCGTTGCTTTCTGCCCATTAACTTCAATGTTGCCTTTAACGACTTGGATCCAAACAACGCGCTTTTCTGCGATGTCATAGGTGCTTTGCTCATTAGCTGGCAATGCCCAGCGCCATAAGGTCATGTCTTGGTTAACTTTGAGCGAACCATCGCGTGCATCTGGTGATAACACCAATTGCTTACCACTTGTCGAATCAAAGCGTTTTTGCTCGTAACGTGGTTCGATGCCATTTTTATCTGGAATGATCCAGATTTGATATAAACGCAGCTCTTTTTCATTGCTTGGGTTGTATTCAGAGTGACGAACACCTGTTCCCGCGCTCATGATTTGGAACTCACCCGCAGGGATCTGTTCCATATTGCCCATGCTGTCTTTGTGCTCAACGGCACCATCCAGCACGTAGGTTAATATTTCCATGTCTTTATGAGGGTGAGTACCAAACCCTTGTCCCGCAGCGATGTAGTCTTCATTGATGACTCTTAACGCTGAGAAACCCATAAATTTTTCATCGTAATAGTTAGCGAACGAGAAAGTGTGCCAGCTGTCCAGCCAACCGTGGTTTGCGTGTCCACGTTCATTTGCTTGGCGTAAATAGATCATTGAGTCATCTCCTTAAAAGCGGATATCCAATTTTCATTGGGCTCTTGCTTAACTTGTTGATGACAGTTTAGCCAAATTGTAGAAAGAGAAAAGTAGGCGGTATTAACCATAGGATCCAAAAAATTTGAATAAGATTCTGGGGTATCACCAAGATGATTTACGGTATGAAATGGTAAGTTTGGGCGGGTGAGAATATGTGCATCAATAGCGAGGGGTAGATAAAAAAATAGCCAGCATACGCTGGCTAAAGTAAACACTGGAAGCAATGTGAGCAATGTCGTACCTCCTACAAGAGACTGACTAAGTTAAGTCGCCTGCGGAAGATGTGATAATGATAATAGTTATCACTATCGTTTGTAAAGAGTTATTTTTAACCAATTTTAGATTTATTTAAACTCAATGCTCAACTGCCTGATTTGGTTGAAATTAAATAATATCCATTATTTTTCAATGGATTAAATAATTTCATAAAAGTATGTGCGATTAAGCTTGATGGGGTAAGTTTTCCGCACAAGCAGAAGCGGAACTCCACGCCCATTGGAAATTGTATCCCCCTAACCAACCTGTCACATCCATAACCTCTCCAATAAAATAGAGTCCAGAAGACTTGAGCGACTCCATGGTTTTGGATGAAATTTCATGGGTATCAACGCCGCCAAGGGTGACTTCCGCAGTACGATAACCCTCTGTGCCGTTGGGTTGTACTTGCCAGTTATGCAATAAGTCATCGAGAGCATCAATCTGTGCGTGGGTGAGTTGCTTGAGTGGACAATCTGGAATCTGTCCAAGTTGTTGTAAGATCTCAATTAAGCGTTTAGGTAACAGTGTCGCTAAGGTATTTCTGAGTGATTGATTAGGGCGCTGTTGTTTCTCATTGGTCAGAAATTCCCCCAATGAAAGCTCTGGAAGTAAGTTAATACTCACATACTCGCCGGGTTGCCAGTAATTCGAAATTTGTAAAATTGCCGGGCCTGATAGCCCCCTGTGGGTGAACAGGATATTTTCTTTAAATAGCACACCGCTGGCGGATGTGACGGTTGTCGCCACGGAAACCCCGGAAAGGGCTTGCAGTGCCTCAAGTAGAGGTTTGTGTAAGGTAAAAGGAACGAGTGCAGCACGGGTAGGGATGATGCTGTGCCCAAATTGCTCGGCAAGTCGATAACCAAACGGAGTTGCTCCTAAGCCTGGCATTGAAAGTCCGCCAGTTGCAACCACCAATAAGCGAGTATTTACTTGATCTCCGTTCACCGTGACAACATAGCCGTCATCCGTTTTGTCGACTTGGGTGACTTCACTGCGTAGCTTGATAGTGACATTGGGCTGATCACACTCACTTTTCAGCATATCGACGATATCTTGCGCACTATTATCGCAAAATAGCTGTCCTAGGGTCTTTTCGTGATAAGGAATCTGATATTTGCCAACAAGCTCAATAAAATCCCATTGTGTATAGCGAGCAAGTGCTGACTTACAAAAATGAGGGTTAGTCGAGAGATAGTTATTGTGATCGGCGTACATATTGGTGAAATTACAGCGTCCACCGCCGGACATCAAAATTTTACGCCCTAATTTTTTACCGTTATCCAGTACAAGGGTATTTAAACCGCGCTTACCAGCGAGTGAAGCGCAAAATAATCCGGCCGCGCCTGCACCTAAAATAATAACGTCAATATTTCTCACAATCAGGGTTCTCTATATATATTTGATTTTTATCGTAATTACGAATATTTGTGCCGCTATTTTACGCGATTTAACGTAGGTTGTAATGCAGCGGATCATCGAAGAATTAATGAAAAGTATGGTAGACGTATTATAATTAGGAAAAATCGCGAAAAAAGACTATTTCCCCCAGATTTTCACAAATTATCATAAAAAAAGTTTCAAAAATTCAGAATAACTTTAATTGTGGTAACTGGATGATATTAAAGGGATAGTTTGTATTTGATGATTTTTTGATTGGTATTTAAATCAAAAAAAGGTCAGATTTCGCTTCCACCGCTAGCGTTTGTCACTGATAATGCGCCGCGTTCATGTCCAACCAATAATGGCTTAACGTCTATGCTACATCTTTTTACAGGTTTAGAATTTTACACAGGTCTATTGTTAGTTCTAGCACTGTTATTTGTGCTGTTCTATGAGGCGATTAACGGATTCCATGATACTGCTAACGCGGTCGCAACGGTGATTTACACCCGAGCAATGCGCGCTCAGTTCGCGGTTGTCATGGCCGGGGTATTTAACTTTTTCGGTGTCTTGCTGGGAGGGCTGAGCGTGGCATATGCCATTGTTCATCTTTTACCAACAGACCTTCTCCTTAACGTGAGCTCTGCTCACGGCCTTGCAATGGTCTTTTCATTGCTACTGGCTGCTATCATCTGGAACCTTGGAACCTGGTATTTAGGTATTCCAGCATCAAGTTCTCACACGCTGATCGGTGCCATTATCGGTGTTGGTTTAACCAATGCGATAGTGACTGATACATCGGTGGTTGATGCGCTGAATATTCCTAAAATGATCAGTATTTTCATGTCCTTAATTCTTTCTCCGGCTATCGGTTTTGTGATTGCAGGACTGATGATTTTCATGTTACGCCGTTATTGGAGCGGAACGAAAAAACGTCGCCGTATTCACTTAACGCCAGCTGAGCGTGAGAAGAAAGATGGTAAACGCAAACCACCATTTTGGACGCGTACTGCATTGATCCTGTCTGCTGTCGGCGTGAGCTTCTCTCACGGCGCGAATGATGGGCAAAAAGGTATCGGTCTGATTATGCTGGTGTTAATTGGTGTTGCACCAGCAGGCTTCGTCGTTAACATGAATTCAAACGGTTATGATATCGCGAGAACACATGATGCGGTGGTTCATCTGCAACAATACTATGAAACACATAAACCAGCCTTAAACCACGCAATTGAAAATACGCCTATGATGGCGGAGAACAAGCCAGAAGAAGGCGAGTTCCATTGTGACAGTTCGCGTACGCCAATTATCTTAAATCAAGCTCAGAAGATGCTCAGCGGCATTCAGAGCTATGATGAGTTAACACCTGACCAGCGCAACCAAACTCGTCGCCTGTTAATGTGTATCTCCGATACTGCGAATGCCGTGGCGAAGTTACCAGAAACTAGCGCAAAAGATGCGAGCTTACTGAAAAAGCTGAGTAATGACCTGCTGTATACTGTTGAGTATGCACCGTTATGGATTATCGTTGCCGTTGCGTTAGCACTGGCACTGGGTACCATGTTCGGTTGGCAGCGTGTTGCGGTGACTATCGGTGAGAAAATCGGTAAGAAAGGTATGACTTACGCACAAGGCGTATCGGCTCAGGTCACTGCGGCGGTATCTATCGGTGTGGCAAGTTATACAGGTATGCCTGTTTCAACAACCCAAGTTCTCTCTTCTGCGGTAGCGGGTACGATGGTGGTTGATGGTGGTGGTGTTCAGAGTAAAACGATTAAGAGCATTGCGCTTGCATGGTTACTGACGCTTCCTGTTTCCATCATTCTGTCTGGTGTACTGTACTGGATTGCGTTGAAGATTATCTAATCAACGTTAGATAAGACAAAAGCATTCTAGAATAGTGATGATCGGTTTCCGGTCATCACTATTTTTTTGCCTTGAATAAAGGGGATAACAAACGTGAGGTTAATTGGCTATCACCATATAGACCAAACTCACAACGACTAAAATGCTTAATCGGCTGATCAACATAAACTGCTTGCGAATACGTTCACAACGGAATATCACATCAGGATCGTAGTGCTCAAGATATTGTTTGGTATTGATATAGCGGACAAGGCGTAATTGCTTGTTAAGCTGGCCGTGAGTCGTGAAAAAGCCATTACCATCAACGGATTGATAAAGTAGAGGATCCGAATCCCTCAGAATAGATAATAAAACGCGAATAGAAGAAAAATAGCGCATCATATTTAAGATGCACAAAATGCAGAGTGCCCAAAATAATGCAATTACACTGAACATAATCCCCTCCTTAGAACGAACCTAAATTGCCCCGTTGTCACTAAAGGAAATACCGCCAAAATATTGCACTAACATCATTTATTTTCATTGTAGGGCATGTCGTTACTTAAACACAATTCATTGCTTAAAAAAAGTGCAGATGGTTCAAATTTTGACTTCAAAAAAGTGGGCATCATAAACTGTTAATTTACAGATTGTTGATTACACTTACTGGCATTGCGGTAATTCGAATTTTGAACCGATATATATTAATATTGAATGAATGATGTTATTGTTTTATCAAATGTTCTGTCTTCTAATCCTTAAAAATTAATCTGCTAGATGTGATCAAAACGACACTTAGTTATCGCGATTAGCAGGTATAGTATATTCATAAGATATTGGTGAACGTCGTTAACCACCAGTTAAATCAGCATTTGGAAGGAGTTTACTTATGGCTTATAAACATATTCTTGTCGCGGTTGATTTATCACCTGAAAGTAAAGTTTTACTGGATAAAGCAGTTTCTATGGCGAAACCGTACGGAGCCAAAGTCTCTATGATCCATGTTGATGTTAATTACTCGGATCTGTACACCGGCCTTATCGATGTGAATTTAGGTGATATGCAACAACGCATCACTGACGAAACTCGTAATTCACTAAGAGACCTTTCCGCAGGTGCGGGTTATGACATCCAAGAAACCCTTAGCGGTAGTGGTGATTTAGGTCAGGTGTTAGTGGATGCTATCAAAAAATACGATATGGACTTAGTTGTTTGCGGACATCACCAAGATTTCTGGAGCAAGCTGATGTCTTCGGCTCGCCAGTTAATCAATACCGTTCATGTGGATATGCTGATTGTGCCACTGAATGACGAAGAAGAATAATTCGTCACAGGTAAATTGAAATATTATTCACTGAAAACGCCTGCTTATGCAGGCGTTTTTTTTGTGACAAAATAATCGTCTGAAGGGAGTGATTGGCAGGTCAAGCAATTTTTTTTTCAAATGAGTAAAAAAAAACCTTGAATTGAGAATATAAACTAATGATATATTCAATAGGCAAACACAAATCGACCTCACATTTCCTAAAAAAAAAGATAAGAAATAGTGAGGCACCTCACAACAATATCCACATTGAAAAAGGAAGACAAAGATGGCGCAAACACTATCTTCATTCTTGGAGTCTGTCCAAAAAAGAGATCCTTCACAGCCTGAATTCCTACAAGCAGTGCGTGAAGTATTCACTTCTCTTTGGCCTTTCATTGAACAAAATTCAAAATATCGCGATCAAGCACTTCTCGAACGCTTCGTTGAGCCAGAAAGAGTGATCCAGTTCCGCGTATGTTGGATGGACGATCAAGGAAAGGTGCAAGTTAACCGCGCATGGCGTGTTCAATTCAGCTCTGCGATTGGTCCATTCAAAGGCGGCATGCGTTTCCACCCATCCGTTAACTTATCCATCCTGAAATTCTTAGGCTTCGAACAAACCCTCAAAAATGCACTCACAACCCTACCAATGGGCGGAGCAAAAGGCGGTTCTGACTTTGATCCTAAAGGAAAAAGCCATGGTGAAGTGATGCGTTTCTGCCAAGCATTAATGACAGAACTTTATCGCCACTTAGGGGCTGATACTGACGTTCCTGCTGGTGACATCGGTGTGGGCGGTCGTGAAGTTGGCTTTATGACTGGGATGATGAAAAAATTGTCTAATGACACCTCTTGCGTTTTCACCGGTAAAGGTCTGTCATTTGGTGGTAGCTTAATTCGTCCAGAAGCAACCGGTTACGGTCTTGTTTACTTCACTGACGCGATGCTCAAACGCCACGGTTTAGGCTTTGAAGGCATGCGAGTAGCCGTTTCAGGTTCGGGTAACGTTGCTCAATACACCATTGAAAAATGTATGGAATTAGGCGCGAAGGTTATCACTGCATCTGACTCTAGCGGTACTGTAGTCGATGAAGCCGGTTTCACCCCTGAAAAACTAGCACGCTTAGAAGCTATCAAAAACAACTACGGCCGTGTTGAAGAATACGCGAAAGAGTTTGGTTTGACTTACTTAGCAGGCAAGCAACCTTGGGGCGTTCCAGTGGATATCGCACTGCCATGTGCAACACAGAACGAACTGGATGTAGAAGCGGCTAAAGTGCTGATCCAAAACGGCGTTAAAGCTGTCGCGGAAGGCGCAAACATGCCAACCACTATTCCTGCAACTGAGCTATTCCTTGAAGCAGGTGTTCTATTTGCTCCAGGTAAAGCAGCTAACGCTGGCGGTGTTGCAACTTCCGGTCTGGAAATGGCGCAGAATGCAGCACGCTTAAGCTGGAAAGCAGAAAAAGTGGATACGCGTTTACACCACATCATGTTGGACATTCACCACCACTGTGTTGAATTCGGTGGCGAAGCCAAACAAACCAACTACGTCCAAGGCGCGAACATTGCTGGCTTTGTTAAAGTCGCTGACGCTATGTTTGCACAAGGCGTTGTGTAAGGTTTAACTCAAAACGTAAGCGAAAGGGCGGTCGTGCAAGTTTGTCTGTGATAAACCGTACAAACGCCCTTCGCCGTTACGTTTTAACCGCTGTGTTTAATACAGGGATAGATATCAAATCGATGGCTTTTGGTTGTGACTGCTGAAGGTGCTTTTTGCCCCGCAAGCGGTTCGGCGTAATCCGGTCGCTTAACCACAACACGGCGTTTTGCCAGCGCAATGGCTGGTGCCAGTAAAGAATCTGCATCATCATCAGCCCCGACCAATGACTGAAACACCCGCATCTCTTTTTTCACTAATGCACTTTTTTGCCGATGTGGGTACATCGGGTCGAGATAAATCACGTCCGGCGCTTCAGTAATTTCGGCTAATGCCGTAATGCTCGATGCGTGGATCAATGACATGCGTGATTGTAGCCATTCCCCAATTTCAGGGTCTTGATAACCACGTTGTAAACCATCATCAAGCAGTGCAGCTACCACTGGATGACGCTCTAACATTCGCACTTTACAGCCCAAAGCCGCCAGTACAAAAGCATCGCGCCCTAAACCTGCTGTCGCATCAATCACATCGGGCAGATACTCTTTTTTGATCCCCACCGCTTTAGCAACCGCCTCACCGCGTCCACCACCAAATTTACGGCGATGTGCCATCGCGCCCGAGACAAAATCCACAAAGATACCGCCTAATTTGGGCTCATCCATTTTGCGTAATTGCAGGTTTTCGGGGGTCAACACCAATGCCATCAAGGCGTCAGGTGTATGTGTGAGTTGCCATTTTTCAGCAAGTTGGTTGAGGATACCGATATCGGCACCCTCTTCACAGATTAATTGGATAGCAATCTTATCAGCCATGAATACCGTAGCTCTTCAACATCGCATCTAACTCTGGTTTACGACCACGGAAACGCTCGAACAGTACCATAGGCGCTTCAGAACCCCCGCGACTTAAAATATTGTCGAGGAAGGACTGGCCAGTTTGGCGATTAAAAATGCCTTCTTCAGAGAAGCGAGAGAACGCATCAGCAGCCAACACATCCGCCCATAAATAGCTGTAATAACCCGCTGCGTAGCCGCCGGCAAAAATGTGACTAAATGCGTGCGGGAAACGTCCCCATTTTGGTGATGGTACCACGGCAACTTTTTCTTTGATGGCGTACAGCGTTGGCATCACTTGCGCGCCTTTTGCTGGGTCATATTCCGCGTGTAAGGTGAAATCAAACAGACCAAACTCAAGCTGGCGCAGTACAAACATCGCCGACTGGTAGTTTTTCGCGGCTAACATGCTTTGTAGCATATCGGCTGGTAAGGATTCACCAGTTTCATAGTGACCAGAGATAAACTCAAGGGCTTCAGGTTCCCAGCACCAGTTCTCCATAAATTGGCTTGGTAATTCAACGGCATCCCATGGAACCCCATTGATACCCGCCACATCGGCCACATCAACCTGGGTCAGCATATGGTGCAGACCATGACCAAATTCGTGGAACAGGGTGATGACTTCATCGTGGGTAAATAAAGCAGGCTTATCCCCTAGCGGCTTATTAAAGTTACAAGTTAAATAAGCCACAGGATTTTGCAGCGCACCATCTTTATGCACCATACGGCCCACGCAATCATCCATCCATGCACCGCCGCGTTTGTGCTCGCGAGCATATAAATCGAGATAGAAGCTACCGCGCAGGGTATTAGTATCATCATACAGCTCGAAGAAACGGACATCATTGTGCCAAGTTTCAACATCATGGCGTTCTTTAGCCGTTAAACCATAAATACGGTGAACCACTTCAAACAGCCCATTTAATACGCGCTGCTCTGGGAAATAAGGGCGTAATTGCTCATCATTAAGTGAGAATTTATGCTGTTTTTGTTTTTCGCTGTAATAGGCTAAATCCCAAGATTCGAGGGTTTCAACACCATAATTTTCTTTCGCGAATGCGGTCAGTTCCGCGAGTTCTTCTTTACCTTGCTGATGAGCGCGGTTAGCTAAATCATTCAGGAAACCTAAAACTTGCTCAGGGGATTCTGCCATTTTGGTGGCGAGGGATTTTTCGGCAAAGTTTTTAAAACCAAGCAGTTGAGCCAGTTCATGGCGTAACGCCATTAACTCATCGATAAGTTCGCTGTTATCCCATTTACCTGCATTAGGGCCTTGGTCTGAGGCGCGAGTGCTATAGGCATAGCTCATTTCGCGGCGTAGCTCTGCATTATCGGCGTAGGTCATGACTGGCAGGTAGCTTGGCATATCTAAAGTCAGTAAATAACCTTCTTCACCTTTAGATTCCGCCATGGCTTTTGCTGCGGCGATGGCGCTTTCTGGCATACCTGCCAGTTCGCTTTCATTTTTAATGAGTTTTGACCAACCCATTGTGGAATCTAGGACGTTGTTACCAAACTTAGAGGCGATCTCCGATAAACGTGCGACGATTTCACCATAACGTTGCTGTTTTTCAGCAGGTAAACCAATACCGGACAGCTCAAAATCACGCAGGGTATTCTCAATAGATTTACGTTGAGCTTGGCTTAATTGATTAAATCCAGCGTCTTCTTTGAGGGATTTATAAGCTTGATACAGTGGCTCATGTTGTCCCATCCATGTACTGAATTCGGACAGTAATGGGAGGCATTGCTCATAAGCTTCACGTAGTTCAGGGCTATTTTTAACAGAATGCAGATGGCTTATTGGGGACCAAACGCGGGAGAGTTTATCGCTCGCTTCTTCTAATGGTTGGCACAGGTTGTCCCAAGTATAGTGGCTGTTGGCTGCCAGAATATTTTCAACGGTTTGGCGATATTCGCCTAAAACATGCTCAACTGCCGGGAAAATATGTGCAGGTTCAATATGTTCAAAACGGGGTAATGCGGAATCGGCTAATAATGAGTTTGTCATAAAAAAACATCCTTGAATGCAGGCTTGCGCTCGGGAGCCAAGGCTTACTGTGCTGACAATGAAAGTGTTGGCGGGGTGACTATTTGTGAAATCAGCGCGCCGTATGTAGACATGAATAAGTATATGGGGGCAATTGTACAAACCTCAATATCACATTTGTGCTTTTTGTTATCAGTTTTTGAGAATGGTTGGCATTATTGGCGTGCATCAATAATTTGAATGGTTGTTCTCACAATACCTTGGAAAATAAATAATTCAGTTTATAATCGAACACCTACCAAATAGAGGAAGATCGTCGTCTCCGGTGAGGCGGCTGGATTTCAAATCCAGTTGGGGCTGCCAGCAGTCCCGGGCAGGTTCGACTCCTGTGATCTTCCGCCACTTTTCTCCCTTCGTATTAATACCATTTTTTGTAGTTTGTCTTAATCTATAAAGACTTGCTCAAAACTCAATCATCCTGAAGTTCCGGATAGTTTGATTAGAGGGAAATGGCCAGGTTTCCAGAGAGGTCGATTGCTATAGTTTACTTGCCATTCTTATGGTTGGTTATCGCGTCCGTTCTGTTCGCAGCACACAATTTGTCAGAGAACTGCACGCTTTCCAATATAGAAACCGCGCATTTTTTAATCTAGGCAAAACACGATCTAAGACAAATTTTTCTTATTAAAAATCAGTCTTAGAAAAACCGGTCATAGTATCCAACTCCATTTCGCGACCTAATGCTGTCATTGGGTGGACAATAACGAGGCCTCGTACGGATTTCTTCAGTTTGCCCATATCCGCTTGCTCTTTCTTTGTGATAGGGCGCTTGAATGGCATATCCATCAATTTCTGTGCTTCTTTACTTAGCTTCTTGTTACGCGTTTCTTTCAGACGAGCGATTTCAACTTCCAGCGTCGCTTTTTCTTTCTCGAGCTCGGCGTATTTTTCCGCTTGGGTCGACAGTTGCATACTTGCCATTTGGTGACGAATAAGGTCTAAGCGGTCGCTCAGCGTTTTAATTTGTGTTTTTTCAGTTTCTTTCATCATTAATTAACCGTGAATAAATTTCCTGCCGGCAAGTATACATCATTCTGGATTAGAGGGGGAAAGGGATACTATTTGCTGATTATCTTATCTTTGAGTTCAACATAGTATATGGTGGGATTAAAACTCTTCTCAGTCAGTTCAAACAAAGGCAATTTGGCGATAGCGAAAACAATCATCATGAATAGACAGTTTACCGACAAAGACCTCTGCGCCGCTTTATCGGACATATTTGTGGATAACCTGACGGATTATCAACATATCGCCTCTGTCGCAAAACACTTTCCAATTGAATATGTTGAACGCATGCTGACCCGATATGTTGCACCTGTCTGTTACACTAATATGCTAACGCCAGTGCCGCCCGTTTGGCTCTATTTTGATGAAGATGAACTGTGGAATGATATCTGCGTATTAAAAGTAAAAGAATGCGGTTTCTTGGGAAGATTTAAGAGAGATCTTTGTGCGTTATATTTTAAAAATAATCTTAAACACGAATGGCGGGAGTTAGTACAGTTTTTGTGAAATCAGCCTGTTTAGGGATAACCCAATGAAATATAAAATTATCAACAAAGATCAAATTATTGGGATGAGCGAACTTGAAAAAAGTGACCCGCCAATGGGATTTGTCTTTGGTGAATTAGTACCAACACCGTTTTATAAATCCAATATCAGTACCGTGAGCTGCAAACTGTATTGCAGTGATGCCCATGAAGAGATCCTTTGTAAATCTATCATGATTGAAGATCATTCAGACAAGTTTGGTGAGCAATGTATCGAGGTAACGGTTTTAGTCGAGTCAGCAGAAGAGTTCGAGAAATTTTTTAAGCATCATCTAGACGCTTATGAAGAACAATTTATCTCAGAAAAATAGTGGAGAATGAACGTAACCATCTCTTTAGATGCAATTTAAAGAGATGGTTAATTTTTAAAGGGAAGGAAAATAATTTAAGTGATGATCAGCCGCTTTAGTTATTATTTAGAATAATCACTGTTTGACCAGAAAACTCACCTGGGTTATTCCCAGTCAATGGTGACGGTAGCAGTGGCGGAGGCTGCGCCAATTTTAAAACCTTCTCCAAGCGCACAGAGGCTAAAACGGTAAGGGACTTGATGTGAACCAGTGGTGAGGTCACCTAGATCAACGACATTTCCTGGCTCAGTGTTTGTGCTGGGATCAAAATATATTCCGTCGGAGCTGCATGCTGATTTGATTGATTTAATTGACGCTCGTACGGTTGCAGGAGCAACTTCACCAGTGGCATCCATCGTCATTTTTAAGTCATTTGAATAACCTTGATAGGTTCCCTTAAGTGTTAATTTAGCGGGAGAATGAGCGCCATTATCTCCAGTGCAGTTGATCATGAAATTCCCATCAGCTACCCCTAAAACATCCTTACGATTCCCCCCTGGTGTACCGGAGGTATTGCCTTCCCAATCCCAAACATTCACTTTGCCGAAATCAATCTTAGGTGGTGTAGAAATAGAGCAGGATAACGGCGTTTTTACTGTGATAAATCCTGCTGAAGAAAGGGGGATCCCAGTTTCCATATATAGGCCAGCATAGAAAGCAGGGACACTATACTTCCCTGGCTGTGCATTAGGCCCCACATAAATAGCAACAGTTCCATTAAAAGAGAGGCTTCTTCCTGCCCCCATCGGGTTAGGAAAACTATTATAAGATGTCCCTGTAACACAATATGTAAATGGGGATTTTTGGATCACTGCTCTACCCGTCGCAGTCGTCTTTCCATAAGAATTAAACGTGGCTCCACCATTATCCCCTCCTCCTCCATAAGTATTAGCAGTCGCATCCTTTACAATAAAAAGAATGTCTTCAGCAATTTTTAAGCCTGTATATTTACCATCTGAGGATGTATATGTTGTGCTTGCACTATTAAACACAGAATTATTATCTGCACTGCGAATATTAAAGGCAAAACAGCTTTGATCCATCAGAGTTTGGTACCCCCAACCAGTTGCTGAACGATATGTATCATTAACAGCATCGCTCCATACTAAACCACCTCCTATATCATATTCACCAGAAGGCCCGCTAAGAGATAACGCTTGAGGCTGACCTAGCAAAAAGAAACAAATACTCCCAATTAATTTATAAAAATAATATTTCATATTTTATTAATCCTTTTATTACTCATAGTTTGTCCATTGTGAAAATGGAGATTTTCTTCATTCGCTAGGTCTTCTAATGTCTGTATTTCTGAAGTAAAGCTAACGGGCTCTTTCGCTGGTAACACCGTTTCTGTTTTACTTTCAGTACCGCAGGTATATGTCACTTGGCGGATTGGCATATCGGTGGAAACGTCAACATGGCGTAAATCGAACTTCACCTGACATTGCTGTGCGGCTGTTTCTCCCCATTTCACTAACAATTCCCCGGTTTCAGGTAAACCTGTGAGGTACACTTGTCCTGCATCCCCCACAATGCTGCTGATATTTTCAGTGCTGTTATCGGAAGTTAAGGTGGTAATCGCCCCAAATGGCACATATTTGGCACCCTGTTTTAAGGTCATCAACACTTGGTAGCCGATACGGGTACGGAAACTGGCTTTCACCACCGCGCCTTTGGTTGGGTAAACGTTGGTATTGGATTGCGGTAAATCGACGTTTTCAGGCAGTGTGCTTGGGTCTAAGCCAATGCTGTTTTTGTTATAGTCGGAAAGATAAGGCGCCACCGCATAGCCGCGCCAATCGGTCACGGCGGTTCCGCCATTAACACTGACCCCTTCGGCGCCCGGCGCACTGATCAGCGCGACTGAATCCCCCATGGAGCGGCTTAAAGTCAGGCCTTCGGAATGGAGTAATGCACCGCCGCTGGCGTTCATATTGATTGACTGAGAATTATTGCTGTAGCTATAACCCGTACTGATGCTGCCTTTATCACCTTGGTAGCCCGCATTCAGGTTGGTGTTGGCGATTTGCCCTTTATTTCCCCAGCTTTGTGATGCGCCATAAGACAGCTTGCCATCCATAATGCTGCCGCTCAGGCCGCTATTATTTTGCGTGCGCCCATTTTGGTCATGGCTCATGGAGTAAGTGGCATAAATGGACTGCAAATCACGGTCTTGGGTAAACACACTAAACGGCACGCTTAAGTTAAAAGAGAGCTGGCGGTTTTCCGGCCAGTGATTGCGGCTGTCTTTTACGCGGTCGATATTGTAGTTCACACCGTAACTGACCCCTTTAAAGCTGTTGCTGTAGCCCATGGATAAACCCGTTAAGGTTCGGCTGCTGCCCCAGTAATCATCACGGTTAGCGCGAAAATGCAGTGAGCCATACTGTTGCATCTGTTGGCTGAGTTGGGTTTGGAAGCTGCTACGACGACGCTGTAACGTCCACGGGCTAAGACCCTCTTCAAGGCGATAACCTTGGCTGTTAAATTCGCTGAAATTATAGAAATGCTCTGTGGAGTAACGTAATGCGGTTAAATCCACCGACGTGCCTGTTGCCATTAAGCTTTTTGAGTAACGGATACGGTAAGATTGCCCCGTTTTTCGCTCACTGGCGCTGGCCACTGGGTTGGAATAAGTAAATTTAGCCGATGAGTGAGTGACGTCCGTGGAGACGGCACCGAAGTCACCTAAAGAGACCCCCGTTCCCAAACTCAGAGATTGATAATCTTTTGCCAGCAAGGCGCCGCCATACACCGTGACATCGTTATGCAGCCCATAAACAGCGGTACCGAGAATAAAGTCAGAACGACGCGAGCTGGTGGTCAAGTTACCGTTATAACGACCGGAGGCCACTTCGTATTTCCAGCCGCCGGGGCGCAGCATCACGGGTAAAGATGAGTAGGGCACCACAAACTGGCGTTCAGCGCCATCGGCTTCGGTGACCGTGACGTCATAATCTCCGGATAAGCCTGCTTGTTGGATATCATTGATATAAAAGGGACCCGGAGCCACATAAGCTTCATACACGATATTGCCATTTTGGCGAATAGTGACGCGGGCGTTGCTGTTGGCAACACCACTGATCGCCGGCGCATAGCCGCGTAATTGGCTTGGCAGCATCTGCTCGTTGGAGGTTAGCTGCACGCCCTTAAAGGGCACACCATCAAACACATCGCTGCCCGTGCTGCTTTCGCCGACTAACAATGTTGAGCGCAATGCACGAATATCCCGTGATAGGGTGGTATTGGAAAAGTAGGTTTGGGTATTGGTTGTCGCCGATTGGTTCTCGCTTCCGCTGTATTCGAAACGCGAATGGGTGAGGTTACTGCGCAGACGCCACGGCCCCGCATTGGCACCCAATCGTGCGGACGCAAATACGTTGGTATTTTGATTTTTTTTGCCGTGATCATAGCGGCTCGTGGTGCGACCCGCACTGACGTTATAGTTCGCCATGAGTGCAGGAATACCATCATCCCATAATGACGGATCGGCATTACGATTGACTTGAGATTGCATCGCCACTTGCGGCACGCTGATGTTTAATCGTAATCGTGACAAATCTAATCGCGTTGTCGCTTGTGGGATCAGCGCGCCTAAATCTGAAATAAACTCGCCGTTAGGTAAGTCTTTCAGGACAGGAATTTGCGGCACATTGACCCCAAATGTGTCGAGTTGCTCAGGGGTTAATTCCGGTGCGATTTCACCGTGGGCATTTTTGATAAAATTCAGCGTAAATTGCCCCACGTCCTGTTGGTTAACAAACACGGACACCGTGTATTCCCCTTCGGCAACACCACCGGCTTGTGAGAAGGCGGATAAATCCACGTCTGTGTTTTCACCCACTACCCCTAAAAAACTGGGATCAAAGTAATCTTCGGCCTGTGTTGGAGCGACCGCCAATAGCAATACACACGCCAGCGGGTGATAACGGAAAAAAGGGGTTTTTGGCTGAATATTATGGGCTTTTTTCATGATCTTCCTTTATCTTGCGAACGCAAGAATCCCCCCGTTGCCAATGCGCATCGGGTGAATATGTTTATCTGTCGGTTGTGGTTACATTGCTGAGAGTTGGCGTGTTCTCATTTTGTCGGTTCCGCCATCGTCGTCCATGAGCTGCCAATGAATGTCGTTTGCGACATAACTGGCCTCAAGGGGCCATTGCGCCTCTCCAAAGGGAGGGATCATTCGTGAGGAACTTAAATTTAGGGCATTCTTCCCCACCGACAGTGACGCTAACGTGACATAAAAAGGCGTTGGGTTTTTCAGGGTTAGCGTGTTTTTTGTACGCTGAAATTGCAGCTGCTCAGCGATATTGTCGAGATGATGTTCTGGTAATCCCGCAGGGCGATAAAACAGCTTCAGATTATTTTGTACGGCAAGGATCATTTGCGCGCCTTCAGCCGCCTCTTTTGATTGCGCGGGGATCGCCGTCAGTGACAACTGCGCAATCGACTCTTTATCTTGCGTGAGTAAATTATGCTTTTGAAGAATACGCAATGTGAGCGTTTCGCCCGGTTCGAAGCGCTGTAACGGTGGCAAGGCAA
>NZ_JAERJY010000090.1:0-14224 GCF_018257375.1 Providencia sp. JGM181
ATGTAGATCAACAAACCTGCAAATAGAATTTTAAGGTGCTTTTCTATTTATTTAAAAGGGGTAATCTTAATGTTGTATATGAAATGCAACTTAAAGAGGTTTCCTCCATGTATTGTGTGCAATGTGAACAAACAATTAGAACTCCAGCAACCAATGGCTGCGCTTATTCGCAAGGTATGTGCGGTAAAACCGCTGAAACTTCAGACCTGCAAGATTTATTAGTTGCTGTCCTGCAAAGCTTATCTGCAAGTGCGGTGGTGGCACGTGAACTGGGCATTATTGATCATGATGTGGACAGTTTCGCACCGCGCGCTTTCTTCTCTACATTGACGAACGTTAACTTCGATTCTGAACGTATTATTGGTTATGCCCGTGAAGCTATTTATCTGCGTGATAAATTAATCAAACACTGCCTGTCAGTGAATAGTGCAGTAGCTTTTAACCATCCGCTAATCAACCTGCAATTAGCAGGGCAGGATATTGCAACTCTGCAACAGCAAGCGGCACAATTTGCGTTAGATGTCGATAAAGCGCAAATTGGCGATGATATTCATGGCTTGCGCATGCTGTGCCTGTATGGCTTGAAGGGTGCGGCGGCGTATATGGAGCATGCTCACGTTTTAGGTCAGTTTGATAACCAGATTTATGCTCAATACCATGAAATTATGGCGTGGTTAGGCACATTGCCAGCGGATATGAATGAGCTGCTCGACAATGCAATGGCTATCGGCATGATGAACTTCAAAATCATGGAAATTCTGGATGCTGGCGAAACGGGGGAATTTGGTCATCCAGTTCCAACGGAAGTTAACGTGCGCCCAGTTGCCGGTAAATGTATTTTGATTTCAGGTCACGACCTGAAAGATTTAAAAATGTTGTTAGAACAGACCGAAGGCACAGATATTAATATTTACACCCATGGTGAAATGCTGCCTGCTCATGGTTATCCTGAACTGAAAAAATACGCTCATTTAGTGGGTAACTACGGTAGTGGTTGGCAGAATCAGCAAGTGGAATTTGCTAAGTTTCCAGGCCCTGTTTTAATGACCTCTAACTGCATTATCGACCCAGATGTGGGTGAATATAAAGCGCGTATTTGGACTCGCAGCATTGTGGGTTGGCCGGGCGTGAAACACATTACGGGGGACAGTTTTGCTGAAATGATAGCGCAAGCGCAGGAAATGGCAGGCTTCCCATACACTGAAATCGAACACAAAATTACCGTCGGTTTTGGTCGTCAAACCCTGCTGGGCGCTGCGGATGCGGTGATTGATCTTGTTGCTCAGAAAAAATTACGCCACGTATTTTTAGTCGGTGGTTGTGATGGTAGCCGTGGTGAACGCAGTTACTACACGGATTTCGCTCGCAGCGTACCGAAAGACTGCCTGATTTTAACGCTGGCTTGCGGTAAATACCGTTTCAACAAACTGGACTTCGGTACCTTAGAAGGCTTACCGCGTTTACTGGATGTGGGTCAATGTAACGATGCCTATTCTGCCATTATGTTAGCGGTGAACTTAGCAGAGAAATTAGGTTGTGGCGTGAATGATTTACCGCTGAGCCTGATCCTCTCTTGGTTTGAGCAAAAAGCGATTGTGATCTTGTTAACCCTGCTTGCTCTGGGTGTGAAAAACATTTACACCGGTCCAACGGCTCCGGGCTTCTTAACCGAAAATCTGCTGAATATCCTGAATGAAAAATTCGGTATGCGCAGCATTACCACGGTTGAACAAGATCTGGCGGAAATCCTGCCTGCGTAATTTGATGGAAACCAAGGGGGAAGCGGCTTTCCCCCTTGCAAGGAGTAACCCATGACCATGCCAACAAGCCTATGTCCGAACAGAATGCAAATTCACTCGATTGTGCAGGAAACCCCAGATGTTTGGACTATTAATCTGATTAATCATGATTTTTACCAATATGAACCAGGACAGTATGCGCTGGTGAGTATCAAAAACAGTGATGACGTGATGCGTGCTTACACCTTGTCTTCATCGCCGGGGCAAAGCCGTTTTATCTCCATTACGGTGAGACGATTAGACGAGGGTGCAGGCTCTTGTTGGCTAACTGGAGCAGTAAAACCAGGGGATTATCTTTGGTTGTCTGAGGCGCAAGGGGAGTTTACTTGTGCCAATGTTCAAAGCCAGCAATATTTAATGTTAGCAGCCGGTTGTGGTGTCACGCCGATTATGTCGATGACCCGTTGGCTGATGGCGAATCGCCCTGAAACGGATGTTAAAGTGCTGTTTAATGTGCGAGATGAAAAGCAGGTCATTTTTGCCAATGAGTGGCAAAGATTGGTGCAGCAATATCCGCAACGTTTGCAACTGTGCATCATGCCGGAAACCCCCGATAACGGCGGTGTGGCGCAAGGTCGCTTGAGCCAAGAAAAATTGCTGGAGTTAGTACCGGATATTCATGGGCGAGTGGTAATGACTTGCGGGCCTGTTCCATATATGAAAAATGTGCAGGAATTTTCTAAGGCACTAGGCGTGCCAGCGGATCACTTCTTTATGGAGCGCTTTACTACTGGTGGTGATGAAGCCGTGAGTGAAGAGGTACTGAACTTAAAAATTCGTCACCGTTTAGCGAATTTCACTGTACCGGTGGGAACATCGCTTTTGTCTGCGTTAGAACAGAATAAACAACCAGTGATTGCCGCGTGTCGCGCAGGGGTATGTGGTAGCTGTAAAACCAAAGTGCTTTCGGGGAATTATACAACCAGTAGCACCATGACATTAACCGCAGACGAAATTGCTAATGGCTATGTTTTAGCGTGCAGTTGCCAATTACAAGGCGACACAGAAATCGCTTAATCGATTTTCGATAATATAAAATTAAATGCCTCATTAATTGCCATCTTATTATGAATATAAATAAGGTGGCTTTTTTGTTTATTAATCCATGTATTTTAGCGGCAAAAGATAATCAAAAAATAATAAATTAATTTATAGCGTGATTATGACTTTATGTATTATGAATAATATAAGTTTCTATTAAAGTTACAAATGGTTACACGGTGAATTCTTGATATACATTAACTTAAACAAAACTTAAACGAGGGTGGGCTATTAAAAAAAGAGAGAGGTAAAAGGGTGGTAATTGAACACTCAGTGGGTATAATTCGCGCCGCATCCAAAGTGCAGTAACTCGTTAGGCGAGGCTCCTATACAAACATAGGTTACTGATCTGACGACGTCGAGAGACGCCCAAGATTAGGACAGGATATATCGACCGAAGGTATATCCCCATGTAACTTCCTGATTGATTCAGGATACGTTGTATAGTGCTAAAACCGAGACGAAGAGATAGCAATCGCATTCTCTCATCTGGTTTCGCCCCTATGTGAGTACTGTTTGAGTAAACAACAGTAATAGGGACTAAAAAAATGTCATTTTCTACCCAGAACAAAGCGGGTGCAGTAGCTATTGCACAGTCCGCGATGAAAGACGCTCGTCAAAAGTCTAATCAATCACAGCCAACTAAAATTGATGATTCAACTGTTCACGCTTATATGAGCCAATCATATTTGCCAGTATCGGTTGCCGACTCTGTGGCATGTGTGAAGAAAAGTCTTATTGAACATCTCGAAGGCGAGCAAATTCCAACGTATTTATTTGTCGTAGATAGTGAAAACTATTTAAATGGAATTCTGTCCGTTAAATCATTACTTGCCTCAGCAGAAGATTTATTAGTGTCGGATATTATGCGCCACAATTATTTCTCTGTTTCCCCTGAACAATCACGCCATGATGTTTATGATTTAATTAATCATAGTGGTTTGGATATGATCCCTGTTGTTCAGTTCGGCAAGTTAATGGGTGTATTACGTCCTCAAGATATTGCAGAACTTATTGAAGACGAAAATACCCTCGATGCACAATTGCAGGGGGCTACTACGCCACTCGAAGAGCCGTATTTAACCACCAGTCCAGTCACTTTATGGCGTAAGCGTGTTGTGTGGTTATTAATGTTGTTTGTGGCGGAAGCCTATACTGGAACCGTGCTAAAAGCGTTCGAAGAGCAACTTGAAGCCGCCATTTCACTGGCGTTCTTTATTCCATTATTGATTGGTACCGGCGGAAACAGCGGAACTCAGATCACATCGACCCTCGTGAGAGCGATGGCGTTGGGGGAAGTGAGTTTACGTAACCTCGGTGCGGTATTGAAAAAAGAAGTTTCAACCTCGTTCTTAGTGGCTGTCACCATTGGTGGTGCGGCGTTAATTCGTGCTTGGATCTTAGGTGTGGGTCATGAAGTGACTATCGTGGTGAGCTTAACGATTGTGGCTATTACCGTGTGGAGCGCGATTGTTTCTTCTATTATTCCAATGGTTCTGAAGAAGCTGAAGGTTGACCCAGCGGTGGTTTCTGCGCCATTTATCGCGACATTTATTGATGGTACTGGCTTGATTATTTACTTTGAAATCGCGAAATTAGTGATGACGGAGTTCGCTTAAGTTCGGTTCTACCTCTTGATGCGGCAGGGAATTAACACTCTGCCGCTGGCTCAATTTCTCGCTTGAGAATTTCCCCGCATTTTCGACATAAATACTGATTTTCCCCGCGCTCAACTTTGTTATGTCTTCTAATGGTAAGTTCATGAATTGTGTCGCAACCACAAAGATAACGAAAAGTTTGGCTTTTGACGCTGGTCACCGCAAAGTTGTGAGTCCGTTTCGCCGTTACCCCTAAAACAGTCTGCATCATCCATTTCCACTCATTGCCATGAGGGGCGACCCCTTTACGTCCAAATACACGGTAAACCAGCAAGTGGGCGAGCTCATGGGGGATCACTTCGTCCACAAAATTGTCTGGATTTTCAATTAACAACGTAGGATTAACGCGAATTTCCCAATCTTTTAAATAGGCGCTGCCCGCGGTGGTTCCACGCTGTTTATAGTTGATAGCGGGCTCTGGAAATTTCTGTTCCAGTTTTTCTTCAGCTAACGCGAGCTTTTCACGTAGGGTTTTCATCACTCGCTGTTGAAGCAGAATGGGTACTCGGATTGTTTTCATGTCCTCAAGAATACGTGAAGTCATATAGTAACAACAAGTGATAATTGACATTCAATATATCAAAACATATATTATTAAATAGCATAATATTATACATAGTAACAAGAGATCCAATGATGTCAAAGAGTGAACAACCAAACTCAGAACAGCTGCTTTTAGCAATGACTCAAGCAGCAACGCAAACTGCGTCATTATTAAAAACACTCGGGAATCCAGACCGATTATTATTGCTGTGCCAGTTAACACAAGGCGAGGCTTGTGTGAGTGATTTAGAAGCCTCGTTAGGGATTGTGCAGCCGACGTTATCCCAGCAGTTAACCGTATTAAGAAATGAAGGATTAGTCGCGACGCGTCGAGAAGGTAAGCGAATCTATTACTCTATTGCGGATGAGAAATTATTCACCTTACTCAATACGTTGTATCAACTCTATTGTCCTGTGAAGGGGAATTAAAATGACGATTGATTGGGCGCATTTTACGCCAGGCTCTGCGGCGATTGGCGGTGTGTTGATTGGTTTAGCGGTGGCAATATTATTGATTTTTAATGGGCGAATTGCAGGGATCAGCGGGATTTTAGCGGGAGTCCTTAAACCCACTAAAGGGGACACAGCATGGAAACTGGCGTTTATTGTCGGGATCTTAGTTGCGCCATTGCTGTTTATTACCTTTGTGTATACGCCAGAAGTCACTATCGCAACGAGCACGCCATTACTGATAGCTGCGGGGTTGTTAGTGGGCTTTGGGACACGATTAGGTAGCGGTTGTACCAGTGGGCATGGCATTTGTGGCATGGCGAGATTTTCCCGTCGTTCCATGGTGGCGGTCGTTGTTTTTATGCTGGTGGCATTTATCACGGTCGCTGTGATTAACCACTTTGGGTTAAGGGGATAAAGTAATGCCAATTATTATCGCGTTAGTTTCCGGTATTTTATTTGGACTGGGCTTACTACTAGCTGGTATGGGTAATCCCGCAAAAATTTTGGCATTTCTGGATATCACGGGGAATTGGGATCCCTCTTTGTTGGTTACCATGGCAGTGGCAATGGTGATAAGCGGTATCGCATTCCAGTTAGTGAAAAAGCGCAAAACGAGTGTACTGAATTGCCCATTGCAGATCCCAACCAGTAAAGTTATTGATAAAAAATTAGTCATAGGGAGCGTGCTGTTCGGTTTAGGCTGGGGGCTTGGGGGAATTTGCCCGGGACCTGCCATTTTATTAACCGGCATGGGGCTGACTCAAGGTATTTTGTTTACGTTGGCAATGATTGCAGGAATGGCAATTTTCCAGCTGTTTCAACGAACTGAAAAGTAAGTTTCAATGCACCGAAAAGCAATCAAGATGAATGAGTCAATTAATGGGATTATTCGACCCAAAATATGAGGCGAATAGAAAAGTTATTTAACTCATCACATCAGTGAGCAATTTTAGATACAAAAAAACCCATCATTAAGATGGGTTTTTTAAGCTGATTTTTGCGCTTAGCGTCAGTGACCGTTAGCGAAAATTATAGACCAGCAGCTTCGCGCAGTTGTGCCGCTTTGTCGGTTTTTTCCCACGGGAATTGTGGGCGACCAAAGTGACCGTAAGAAGCTGTTTGTTGGTACATTGGGTGTAATAAATCCAGCATTTGAATCAGACCGTAAGGACGTAAGTCAAAGAATTCACGGACTAATTTCACGAGCAATGCTTCGTCAACTTTACCTGTGCCGAAAGTTTCTACCATGATAGAGGTAGGCTCTGCAACACCGATAGCGTAAGAAACTTGGATTTCACAACGGTCAGCTAGACCAGCAGCAACGATGTTTTTTGCAACATAACGCGCAGCATAGGCAGCAGAACGGTCAACTTTTGATGGATCCTTACCAGAGAATGCACCACCACCGTGACGAGCCATACCGCCGTATGTATCAACGATAATTTTACGACCGGTTAAACCGCAGTCACCCATTGGTCCACCGATAACGAAACGACCAGTTGGGTTGATGAAGTATTTAGTCGCTGGAGATAACCATTCAGCAGGCAGAACTGGCTTGATGATCTCTTCCATAACCGCTTCGTGTAAAGCTTTTTGGTCAATATCTTCTGAGTGCTGTGTGGACAGAACTACCGCGTCAATACCAACAATTTTGTTGTCATCGTATTGGAAGGTAACTTGGCTTTTCGCATCAGGGCGTAACCATGGCAGTGTGCCATTTTTGCGGACTTCAGCTTGGCGCTGCACTAAACGGTGTGCATAAGTCACCGGTGCTGGCATTAATACGTCAGTTTCGTTAGTTGCATAACCAAACATGAGACCTTGGTCGCCAGCACCTTGTTCTAAAGGATCTGCACGGTCAACACCTTGGTTGATGTCTGGTGATTGTTTACCAATTGCGCTTAATACTGCGCAAGAGTTGGCATCAAAGCCCATGTCTGAACTGGTATAACCGATTTCACGAACGGTTTTACGCGTAATTTCTTCAATATCGACCCATGCACTGGTAGTGATTTCACCACCAACCATGACCATGCCGGTTTTGACATAGGTTTCGCAAGCTACGCGCGCTTTTGGGTCTTGTTCAAGAATAGCATCAAGGACCGCATCAGAAATTTGGTCTGCAATTTTATCAGGATGCCCTTCTGATACGGACTCAGAAGTAAAGAGGTGTGTAGACATGAGATTAATACCTTAAGAATTCAAAGAACATTATAGTTGGATGTTTTAACATCTAGACGGCTATTCTAGACTTTTCAATGAATAATTTCTACCTGTTTTTAAGCCTAAAATGATAAGCGCATAAATGGTTAATTCAGTTAGTTTTATCGTAAATGTGAAATTTTAGATAATTTGCTTTTGCATTTTGGGGCTATTCGAGGTATAAACTGCGACCGTAGCGGATGGTTGTAATTTCCCGCTATATACCAGCAGGTCAGCCATGAGTCTGCTTTCTATCAGGAATGTTTATAACCGGTTGAATTTTAATATTAATTAAAATTTTTAAGGGGAAAACAGTTATATTGGGGGTTAATGGGCAATGATCCATAATCTGCTGAATAACAGTATCCAACCGTCTTACGCGGATCGCCGTGTGACATTGGCTTTTACTTTCCTGTCTATGTTGACTTCATCGCGAAGTTACCGTCATACCTATCATAGATCCTTAATGCTTAGTCAGTAATCTCAAAGAGTAATCTGCTAAGTCTGTGGATATATATTGTCACCGTTTAGAAGTTCTAAGCACTTTTAATTACAATCTGAGTATCGCTGTTTCCCTGACATTACTGCCCAGTTGCATCATGCGCTTGGTCGCTGCTTGTCTGGAAGGAGAACGCATCACTCACCCCTCCATATTAGGAGTTTATTATGAATGATAATATCGCTCGCAAGATGCGCCAAACTTACAATATTGCGTATTGGGGCGGTGGTTACTATCAGGTGAATGAGCGCGGAAATGTCTGTGTTTGCCCGAATCCTGAAAACCCTGACACCTTTGTTGATTTAGCTGATTTAGTCTACCAAGTTAAAGAAGAGCAGGAACATTTACGTTTACCTGCGCTGTTCTGTTTCCCTCAAATTTTGCAACACCGTTTGCGTTCAATTAACGCAGCGTTTCAACGTGCACGCGAATCTTATGGTTATAAAGGGGACTATTTTTTAGTTTACCCAATTAAAGTTAACCAACAACGCCGTGTGATTGAATCTCTAGTGAATTCTGGCGAACCTTTAGGGTTAGAAGCGGGTTCAAAAGCGGAGTTAATGGCAGTATTAGCCAACGCAGGTCGCACTCGCACTGTGATTGTGTGTAACGGTTATAAAGATCGCGAATATATTCGTCTGGCATTAATTGGCGAAAAACTGGGTCACAAAGTGTATCTGGTTATCGAAAAAATGTCTGAAATCGAGATGGTGCTTGAAGAGGCGCAGAAGCTGGAAGTGACGCCTCGTTTAGGTGTTCGTGCTCGTTTAGCATCCCAAGGTTCAGGTAAATGGCAGGCGAGTGGCGGTGAAAAATCTAAATTTGGATTGGCTGCAACCCAAGTTCTGCAATTAGTCGAAATTTTACGTAATGCGAACCGTTTGGATAGCCTGCAATTATTGCACTTCCATTTAGGCTCTCAAATGGCGAATATTCGTGATATCGCGACAGGTGTCCGTGAGTCAGCCCGTTTCTACGTCGAGTTGCATCAATTAGGTGTCAACATTCAGTGCTTTGACGTGGGCGGTGGTTTAGGCGTTGACTATGAAGGTACGCGTTCTCAGTCAGATTGTTCGGTTAACTATGGCTTGAACGAATACGCGAACAACGTGATTTGGGCAATTGGCGATGCGTGTGAAGAATTTAACTTGCCACACCCAACGGTGATCACCGAGTCTGGGCGTGCATTGACCGCTCACCATACCGTGCTAGTCTCTAACGTGATTGGGGTTGAGCGTAACGAATTCACCAAAACCACACCGCCGAGCGAAGACGCACCACGTTCACTGGTTTCATTATGGGAAACGTGGGAATCCATGCAGCATCAAGGCAATAGCCGTTCTCTGCGTGAATGGTTGCACGATAGCCAGTTTGACTTGCAAGAAGCACATACCCAGTATGCGCATGGCGTGTTGGACTTAACACAACGCGCATGGGCAGAAGAGCTATACTTAAATATCTGTCGTCGTATTCAGCAAGATTTAGACCCTAGCAACCGCGCCCATCGTCCAATTATTGATGAGCTGCAAGAGCGTATGGCGGATAAATTCTATGTGAATTTCTCGTTGTTCCAATCGCTCCCTGATGCTTGGGGTATTGACCAAGTGTTCCCAGTCTTGCCAATTGAAGGTTTAGATAAGCCGTTAGACAGACGCGCGGTATTATTAGATATCACTTGTGACTCAGATGGTATTATTGATCATTATGTTGACGGTGATGGAGTGGAAACCACCATGCCAATGCCAGCGTATGATCCAGAAAATCCACCGATGATTGGCTTCTTTATGATCGGGGCATACCAAGAAATTTTAGGCAACATGCACAACTTATTCGGCGATACTGCCGCCATTGATGTGTGGGTTGATAGCCAAGGCAGCATTCGTTACTTGCAAAGTGAAGAGGGCGATTCAGTTGCCGATATGCTGCAATACGTGAAGCTGGTTCCTGAAGTGCTGTTAGAAAGCTTTATTGAGCAAGTGAAAAGCACAGGGCTGAGTGACGAGCTGCAAAAAGATTTTGTGAACGAGTTTGAAAGTGGGTTGTATGGTTACACTTACTTAGAAGATGAATGATTAAGGAACAGTGATGATTAATAGCACATTAGGAAATCAGGTTGATAATTCACTGGTTTCAAACGCATTTGGTTTTTTACGTTTTCCGTTAAATTTCCAACCATACAGCTCCGATGCTGATTGGGTGATCACGGGTGTTCCATTTGATATGGCAACCTCAGGACGCGCGGGTAGCCGTCATGGACCTGCTGCTATTCGTCAGGTTTCCACGAACCTTGCGTGGGAAAGCCACCGTTGGCCGTGGGATTTTAAATTAAAAAACAAACTCAACGTGGTTGACTGCGGTGATGTGGTGTTTGCATTTGGTGACGCGCAAGATATGTGCGATAAACTGCAAGCTCACACTGAAAAGCTGTTGGAATCCGGTAAACGTTGCTTAACGTTTGGTGGCGATCACTTTGTGACATTGCCATTACTGCGCGCCCACGCGAAGCATTTCGGTAAAATGGCGTTAGTGCATTTTGATGCGCACACTGACACATACGGTAATGGCAGCCTGTATGACCACGGCACCATGTTCTATCATGCGCCAAAAGAAGGTCTGATCGATCCAAATCATTCTGTGCAGATTGGTATTCGTACTGAACATGATACTGACAACGGTTTCACGGTATTGGATGCCGCTCAAGCGAATGACCGTGGTGTTGATGACATGGTTGCTCAGATCAAAGAGATCGTGGGTGATATGCCCGTTTATCTGACGTTTGATATTGACTGTCTGGATCCTGCCTTTGCGCCAGGAACCGGCACGCCAGTGATTGGTGGGTTAACATCTGATAGAGCGTTAAAACTGCTGCGTGGCATTAAGTCACTGAATATTGTAGGGATGGATGTGGTGGAAGTCGCACCAGCCTATGACCAATCAGAAATTACGGCATTAGCCGCAGCAACGATTGCATTGGAACTGTTATATATCCAAGCGTCTAAGAAATAAGTTTTAGTTCGTTATTTAAGGTGCCTAATGTTTCATTGGGCACCTTTTTTTATGCCTAACGGCGATATTTCATACTTAAAAGCGGTGTTCTTTCAATTGGGCAAGGATGGAATAGGCTTGTGTCCACAGAACTGAGCCGCCTTCATGTGAGAACAAAAAGTGTTCGCTATCAGGAAAGCGCTGAGCCAGTGTTTTGCCAAAATCAGGGGAATGTACAGAACTCACATCTTGCTCGCCATACCACAGCGCGACAGGGCAACGGATATCTTCAGGATTGAACTGCCAAGACTGTAGGGCGATTAAGAGATCTTGAACATAGCCTTGGTTACCTTGCATAAATGCACGTTCCATACAGTCACTGTAAGCGGCTAAGAAGCTCTCTTCGCTATAAACCTGCTGGTCTATTTCTGCGCTACAGTTAAGAATAAACGCCAGTAACCATTGTGAAGTCACATTGCGCATCAACCATTCTGATAAAGCCTCGGGGGTATGAATGGCTTGTTCCTGCATATTAATGACATCTTGCTTTAATTGTGCTCGGATTGCTGGAAACTCAAATTGGTCTTGTCCTGACACAAGTGATAATGAAACAGGGGAAGCGTAGCAGGCGAGAGCCATAGCGAAAACGGCACCTTGAGAGAAGCCGATAACGGAAAATGACGGCAGTTTTTGAGCATTTAGAAGTTCTTGAATATCTTGAGCAAAGCGTTGTAGGGATTTATGCTCATCAAAGGTGGATTGACCCAGTCCGGCACGTTCAGGAGTGATTAAGCGAATATTTAGCTCATCAAGACGGTCAATACCAAAGCCCAGTGTACCGCTCATCCCTGCGCCGGTACAAAAAATCACGGGGAACCCTTGTTCAGGGCCAGATTCATACCAACACAAAAGGCGCCCATCAGATAATGTCATCGACATATGGCGAGTATTGGATATTTTGTTGCTATACATAATAAATACCTACAAGATAGAATTTTTAGTGCGACATGTTAGTTTCTATCGCGAGTCGTCAATGACTTTACCGTTGTTATTCCTATTTGCTAAAACAGATATATAGGGCAGGTAACTCAACCTGTTATAGACCGCTCAGAATTTTAAATTAAGAAATAGGCTAATGACAAAATATACGCTCAATTACGGCTGTTTTACAGCCAAAAGGATGATTTATGCCATTTTCAGACTCAGAAAAGCAAATTCTATTAGCAGTGAAGGGTGTTGGACCAACGGTAATTAGCCGATTAGAACAAATGGGGTTTTCATCTTTAGCGCAGTTAAGTGAAGCTTCTTACGATGAAATTTTAATTTCGGGCGCTGCACTAACGGGGTCAAGTTGTTGGAAAAACAGCCCTCAAGCTAAAAAAGCGGTGGAAGGCGCTATTGCCGCAGCAAAGGACGCCTTACGCTAACTTGGCTATGACTATTTATTTTTCATTTATTGCTTGTTTTTCATTTTCCACTTTTTGCTGCGCAGAATATTAAGCATTTGCACTGACATGGAGAAGAACATAGCAAAATAGATATAGCCTTTTGATACATGTACCTGAACACTTTCAAGTAACAAAGTGAAGCCCACAAGGATCAAGAAAGAGAGTGCGAGGATTTTGACGGAAGGATAGCGCTCCACAAAATCACCAATAGGTTTCGCGGCGAACATCATGATCATGACCGCCATAATTACTGCTGCCATCATAATAAACAGATGGTCAGATAGCCCCACGGCAGTGATCACCGAATCTAAACTGAAGATAATATCTAAAATTGCGATTTGCATAATGGCTCCCCAGAATGAAGTGACTTTTTTCTGGGCTATCCCCTCATCGTCTTCCCCTTCAATGGTATCGAAAATCTCCTGACTCGATTTCCAAATAAGGAATAAGCCGCCTGCACACAAAATTAAATCGCGGGCGGAAACGGTATGTTCAGCTAATGTGAAGAGTGGCGTGGTGAGGCGAGCGAGCCAAGCAATAGACGCTAGCAGTGCCAAACGCATTCCCATTGCAGCGATTAAGCCAATACGTCTGGCGCTATTTTGTTGATGGGCGGGCAATTTGCTGACGACGATACTTAAGAAAATAATATTGTCGATACCCAGTACGACTTCCAAAATTGTTAATGTTGCCAATGCCATCCAAGCATGGGGATCTAAGAACCACTCAAACATCTTATTGCCTTAAAAATGGAATAAAAAATCGTCTGTTTGGCACAGGCGATGCCTTGACCGATTAACTGAGGTTAAAGTGCCGTGCTAATAATGGACCCGTAAAATCTTTTTTTAAATAGAAACCTCTCGGTAATGTCATTATTGGTTGCCCAAATTCCCCTATACCTTCGGTTAGTGCTCTATTATTCGCCGCCTTGGGGCGAATCTGTAAAACTTGTCCGTGACGAGCCGTGATGGTTTCGACTTTTCCCAGCACAATTAAATCCATTAACTCTTCCCAATCTTGGCGTAAAAGTTGTTCTTCAAGCGCAGAAGGGCTCCAAATCAGAGGGTTCGCAATACGTCGCTGGGCAAGCGGTATTTGACGTTCGCCTTCAATCGGGAACCACAAAATGCGAGATAATTTGCGGCGCACATGGCTATTTTCCCATGTTAGACCGCTATTGCCCGTGAGGGGCGCGACAGAGACAAATGTCGTTTCTAATGGTGCGCCATGGCGATCGATTGGGATTGTTTTAAGCTCGACGCCAATATCTGCAAAATCCTGTTCGGCTTTACTGCCTGCGGTCGCACCTAAAAAATACTCTAACAATGTCCCGACCCAGCCTTTATCTCGTTTAAGGTCAGGGGGGATTGGGATGCCTGCAATAGTTGCTAACTCACCAAGCGTATAGCCAGCAAGGGCTTGGGCTCGCGCCAATAAGACGGTTTCATTTTCTGGTGGTGAAGGCGGTATAAAAGACATAGTCGACTGAATTTGATTGTGTTTAAAAAATAACCAATAAAATGGTTGTAAGGTTAAGTGAGTATAACACTTTTTAGTCACCGTATTTAACCTTATGATATATATATGGATATTAGA
>NZ_JAERJY010000091.1:0-14184 GCF_018257375.1 Providencia sp. JGM181
AATCAAAATAATCTAAAAATAAAAAAATTGATCTAATATCAAATTAGACTAATTCCCATTTTGTGCTATTTCATATTCAGTAATAAACTTACCCAAAACTTACTATTTATGCTGATTTATTTTGGTATTACTCACTGAAAACCCTACATTTTAATCTTTTAGTAGGAATTACATGAAATAAGCATGGTCATTAGCCATAAAAAAACCCGCGCTTCCTAGAAAGCACGGGCTTCGTCTCTTACGTGATACGAGCTATAAGCTCATATTGCGCTTATTTGTTTAGCATAGACTTCACAGCATCGCCGATATCAGCCAAGCTACGTACAGTTTTCACGCCAGCGGCTTCTAAAGCAGCAAATTTCTCGTCAGCAGTACCTTTACCACCAGCGATAATTGCACCAGCATGTCCCATACGCTTACCTTTAGGTGCAGTTACACCCGCGATATAGCCAACAACTGGCTTAGTGACGTGCTCTTTGATGTATGCAGCCGCTTCTTCTTCCGCGTTACCACCGATTTCACCGATCATCACGATCGCTTCAGTTTGTGGGTCTTCTTGGAATAATTTCAGGATATCGATAAAGTTTGAACCAGGAATTGGGTCACCACCGATACCAACGCAAGTTGATTGACCTAAACCTGCATCCGTTGTTTGTTTTACCGCTTCATAAGTCAGTGTACCTGAACGTGAAACGATACCAACTTTACCTGGCATATGAATGTGGCCAGGTTGGATACCGATTTTGCACTCGCCCGGAGTGATAACACCTGGGCAGTTAGGGCCAATCATACGAACGCCAGCTTCGTCTAATTTCACTTTAACAGTCAGCATATCCAGTGTTGGAATACCTTCTGTGATAGTGATGATCAGTTTGATGCCTGCATCAATCGCTTCAAGGATAGAATCCTTACAAAATGGTGCTGGTACGTAGATAACAGATGCTGTTGCACCGGTTGCTTCTACTGCTTCACGCACAGTGTTAAATACCGGCAAACCTAGGTGAGTTGTACCACCTTTACCTGGCGTTACACCGCCAACCATTTTTGTACCGTAAGCAATAGCTTGTTCGGAGTGGAAAGTACCTTGACCGCCAGTGAATCCTTGGCAAATTACTTTGGTGTTTTTATCGATTAAAATAGACATTATTTAGCCTCCGCCGCTGCTACTGCTTTCTTAGCTGCATCTGTCAGGCTGTTTGCAGCGATAATATTTAAGCCGCTGTCTGCCAGTTTTTTCGCACCTAACTCTGCATTGTTACCTTCTAAACGTACAACTACTGGTACATTCACGCCAACTTCTTCTACTGCACCAATGATGCCGTCTGCAATCAGGTCACAGCGAACGATACCACCAAAAATGTTTACGAATACAGCTTTAACGCTCTTATCCGAAAGAATGATTTTAAACGCTTCAGTTACGCGTTCTTTGGTTGCACCGCCACCAACGTCAAGGAAGTTAGCTGGCGCACCGCCGTGCAGTTTAACGATATCCATGGTACCCATTGCAAGGCCCGCACCGTTAACCATACAGCCGATGTTACCATCCAGAGCAACGTAGTTAAGTTCCCACTTAGCCGCTTGAGCTTCACGCGCATCTTCTTGAGATGGATCGTGCATTTCACGCATTTCAGCTTGACGATACAGAGCGTTGCTATCCACGCCTAATTTACCGTCTAAGCAAACTAAATCGCCTTCAGTATTGATAACTAATGGGTTAACTTCGATCAGCGCTAAATCGCGCTCTAAGAACATGGTTGCTAAACCCATGAAGATTTTAGCGAATTGGCTAACTTGTTTGCCAGTTAAGCCTAATTTGAATGCCAGTTCACGACCTTGATATGGCATTGGGCCAGTCAGTGGATCGATAACGGCTTTGTGGATCAGTTCTGGTGTTTCTTCAGCAACTTTTTCAATTTCAACGCCGCCTTCCGTTGATGCCATGAATACAACACGACGTGTACCACGATCAACGACTGCACCTAAATACAGTTCTTTAGCGATGTCAGTCGCGCTTTCAACCAAAATTTGGTTAACCGGCTGACCATTTGCATCAGTTTGGTAAGTAACCAGATTCTTACCTAACCATTTTTCAGCAAATTCACGGATGTCATTGATATCTTTTGTAACTTTTACGCCGCCAGCTTTACCACGTCCACCTGCGTGAACTTGGCATTTGATAACCCATGGACCATTACCGATTTTTTTCGCCGCAGCTACTGCTTCTTCTACTGATGAACAGGCATAACCAGTTGGTGCTGGTAAACCATAGCGTGTAAAAAGCTGTTTTGCCTGATACTCGTGTAAATTCATGATGTTCTATCCATAATTGAGTCTGGAGGAGCGTTTATCGCCCCTTGCAATTGTTACAGATTTAGCAGCCAGCGAACTGGCTGCATCGGTTACCTCAGACCGGACAGGCTGTCCCCCTGCCCTGTTATGTTTCTATACGTCTAGCAGTAAACGAGTTGGATCTTCCAACATATCTTTGATAGCCACTAAGAAGCCAACTGATTCACGACCATCGATTAGACGGTGGTCATAAGACAGCGCTAAATACATCATTGGAAGAATTTCTACCTTACCATTAACTGCCATTGGGCGGTCTTTGATGGCATGCATGCCTAAGATTGCGCTTTGTGGTGGGTTAATGATTGGAGTAGACATCAGAGAACCGAACACACCACCGTTAGTGATAGTGAAGTTACCGCCACTTAAATCTTCAACAGTTAATTTACCGTCGCGACCTTTGACAGCCAGCTCTTTAATATTTTTCTCGATATCAGCCATGCTCATTGCATCCACATCACGCAGAACTGGGGTTACCAGGCCACGCGGTGTTGATACCGCAATACTGATGTCGAAATAGTTATGGTAAACCACGTCCGAACCATCGATAGAAGCGTTCACTTCTGGATAGCGTTTCAGTGCTTCAACCGCCGCCTTAATGTAGAAAGACATAAAGCCTAAACGTACACCGTGACGTTTTTCAAATGCTTCACCGTACTGTGCACGCAGGTCTTTAATAGGCTGCATGTTGATTTCGTTGAAGGTTGTTAACATCGCCGTGCTGTTTTTCGCTTCCAATAGACGCTCTGCAATACGTTTACGCAGGCGAGTCATCGGAACACGTTTTTCACTACGGTGAGCTAATGGTGCTTGAGCTGCAGCTGGTGCTTGAGCCGCAGGTGCCGCAGCTGGTTTAGCTGCTAAATGTTTTTCAACATCTTCACGAGTCAGACGACCGCCAACACCAGTCCCTTTGATATCCGCAGGGTTCAGGTTGTGCTCAGCGACCAGACGACGAATCGCTGGGCTCAGCGCATCATTACTTTCTTCTTCTAAGCTAGCCGTTTGACGTGCTGCTGGTGCAGGTGCTGCTTCTTTAACTTCAGCAGGGATACCTGTGCTATCGCCTAAACGAATGCGACCTAGTAACTGTTTAGATAAAACAGTTGCGCCTTCTTCTTCAATAATGGCTTCCAGAACACCTGCTTCACTTGCAGGAACTTCAAGAACAACTTTGTCTGTTTCGATCTCAACCAGAACTTCGTCACGCTGAACACTGTCACCTGGTTTTTTATGCCATGTGGCAACCGCTGCATCAGCGACGGATTCAGGAAGATCGGGAACAAGAATTTCTACGCTACTCATTTTCTATCCTTTAATTATGCAATGTTCAAAGCGTCATTAACCAGGGCCGCTTGTTGTTCCTGGTGAACGGAGGTATAACCAACTGCTGGAGAAGAAGAAGCTGCTCGACCCGCATAGCGTAAAGTTGCGCCTGCTGGGATAGCTTCATGGAAATTGTGCTGGCTGCAATACCAAGCACCTTGGTTTAGTGGCTCTTCTTGGCACCAAACGAAATCTTTCACATGAGCGTACTGAGCGAATACTTTTTGGATATCTTCGCGTGGGAACGGATACAGCTGTTCAATACGCACGATAGCCACATCTTTTTGCTCTTTCTTACGACGTTGTTCTAATAAATCGTAATAAACTTTACCGGAACACATAACGACGCGTTTCACATCTTTCGGATTAATTTCGTCAATTTCACCGATAACTGGTTGGAATGAACCATTCGCCAGCTCATCCATGCTAGAAACTGCTAATGGATGACGTAACAGTGACTTAGGTGACATAACAATCAGAGGACGACGCATATCGCGCAGTGCTTGACGGCGTAACATGTGATAAACCTGGGCTGGTGTTGATGGCACACACACTTGCATGTTTTGATCTGCACACAGTTGCAGGTAACGCTCTAAACGTGCAGATGAGTGCTCTGGACCCTGACCTTCATAACCATGAGGCAGTAGCATAACCAGACCACACATACGACCCCATTTTTGCTCACCAGAGCTAATGAATTGGTCGATAACAACTTGCGCACAGTTAGCAAAGTCACCGAACTGAGCTTCCCAAATAGTCAGCGCGCGCGGTTCAGTTGTTGCATAGCCATACTCAAATGCCAATACTGCGTTTTCAGTCAGAACAGAGTCCCAAACGTTGAATACGCCTTGGCCGCTATGAACATTTTGCAGAGGTACGTAAACAGAGCCATTAGTTTGGTTGTGAACAACTGCATGACGGTGGAAGAACGTACCACGCCCCGCATCTTCACCAGATAAACGGATTGGAATACCTTCATCAACTAACGTACCGTAAGCCAGAGTTTCTGCCGCACCCCAATCAAGTAATTTTTCGCCTTTCGCCATTTCAGCGCGGTCAGAATAAATTTTCTCAACACGAGATTGCGCAACGATGCCTTCAGGGATCGTGCTCAGCTTAGTTGCTAACTCAGTTAAACGTTTAATATCGTAGTTAGATTTGTATTGCTCATTCCATTCATGGTTTAAGTACGGTTCCCATGTGTAAGAATGCAGACCCATTTCACGATATTCTTCAACAACACAGTCACCACGGTCTAACGCGTCACGATACAGGTTAACCATTTCAGTGACTTCATTCGCAGAAACTACGCCAGCTTCGATTAAACGATCTGCATAGATTTTACGTGGAGTTGGATGCTGTTTAATTTTTTGGTACATGATTGGCTGAGTTGCACTTGGCTCATCAGCTTCGTTATGACCATGACGGCGGTAACACACTAAGTCGATCATTACATCGCGCTTAAAGGTGTTACGGAAATCTAAGGCTAAGCGAGTCACAAATGCGACCGCTTCAGGGTCATCAGCGTTAACGTGGAAAATAGGCGCCTGCACCATTTTCACGATATCAGTACAGTATTCTGTTGAACGCGTGTCTTTCGGGTTGGAGGTTGTGAAACCAACTTGGTTGTTGATAACGATACGCATGGTACCGCCAACTTCATAACCACGAGCCTGAGACATGTTCAGGGTTTCTTGTACAACACCTTGACCGGTTACTGCTGAGTCACCGTGAATGGTGATTGGCAGAACCATGTTGCTGCGACCTTCGTCCAGACGATCACGGCGAGCACGTACAGAACCGATAACCACTGGGCTTACGATTTCTAAGTGTGATGGGTTAAATGCCAGTGCTAAGTGAACACGGGAACCCGCCGTTTCGAAATCAGAAGAGAAACCTTGGTGATATTTAACGTCACCTGCGCTTGAATGGTCTTTATGCTTACCAGCAAATTCATCAAATAATTCGGCTGGTTTTTTACCCAGAATGTTGATCAGGACGTTTAGGCGGCCACGGTGCGCCATACCAAGCACCACTTCACGAGTGTCTTGTTTGCCTGCATGATGGATAAGATCCTTCAGCATTGGGATCAGTGCATCGCCACCTTCTAAAGAGAAACGTTTTGCACCTGGGAATTTTGCACCAAGGTAACGCTCAAGACCTTCTGCTGCTGTTAATTCAGCTAAGAAGCGACGTTTTTCTTCTTTAGAAAATTGCTGCGCAACATTCACAGACTCTAAACGTTGTTGAATCCAACGTTTTTCTTCTGTGTTAGTAATGTGCATATATTCCGCACCAATGGAACCGCAATAGATGCGTTTCAGGTGGTCATATAGTTCGCTGAGTTTCATGGTTTCTTTGCCAATTGCAAATGAACCCACGTTGAAAGTTTCGTCGAAATCTTCTTTGGTTAGGTTATGGAATGTAGGGTCCAGATCTGGAACGGCTTCGCGTTTCCAAAGTCCTAACGGGTCGAGATTTGCATTTTGATGTCCGCGGAAGCGGAAGGCATTGATGAGCTGCAAAACTTTAACTTGCTTTGCGTCGATCGTTGGATCGCTAACAGAGGTGTGGTAACGGGTAGAATCTTTTGCTAAGCGACGGAAGTAGTCTCGTGCTTGCGAATGTAATTGCTCACCGCTATTACCCGCTCCAGGTAGTTGCTGGAAGATTTCTCTCCATTCGACATCTACGGAATTAGGGTCAGTCAGATAATCTTCATAGAGCTGTTCTATATAAGACTGGTTCGCGCCTGCCAGAAAGCTTGAATCCAGCCAGTCCTTCATTACGCCGTTCTGCATTGTGATCCCTTAAGCTTTATAAGCTTTAGTTTTCGCCGTGGTTAACTAATCGCCGCATTTAAGCGACCTCGATAAAGGTTCTCTTGGACGTGCTTTTTGCATGTTCTCACTTTGGGAGTCCCTCTTATCAATTAAGGGTTTCCCTTTTAAGGAACCTTTAAAAACTGTCTACGGTTTTTAAAGGTTCCTTGCTTTCGCAAGTGTCTTCATCTGGTTTTGCAGTTGGCTTTTTACTTTCACTTTTTGACTTTTTACTTTACGTTTCAGTGATTCAATTTAAGACTTATACTTACTTTACGCTTATTTTTTACTTTAAGTACGTATTTTGTGCTATCCAAATTTAGCCTACGGCACCTAAGCGCCGCAGGCTGTATCGATTTAGGCACTATGTTTCAATAACATAGACTTAATGTGACCGATAGCTTTCGTTGGATTTAGTCCTTTAGGGCATACATTGACACAATTCATGATGCTATGACAGCGGAAAACACTAAAAGCGTCGTTCAGATCATCTAATCGTGAATCTGTTTCAGTATCGCGACTATCAATTAAGAATCTATACGCAGCTAGCAGACCCGCAGGACCGATAAATTTGTCCGGATTCCACCAGAAAGATGGGCATGAAGTTGAACAGCATGCACACAGAATACACTCGTAAAGACCATCAAGTTTTTCACGTTGTTCTGGTAGCTGTAAGTTTTCACGCGCCGGCGGATTCTTATTATCATTAAGAAGATACGGACGAATTTTTTCGTATTGAGTATAAAATTGCGTCATGTCGATAATCAGGTCACGAATCACTGGCAGACCAGGTAATGGACGGATCACAATTTTTTTGCCACTACGGGTTAAAGCAGACAATGGCGTAATACAAGCCAGTCCGTTTTTACCGTTCATGTTCAGACCATCAGAACCACACACACCTTCACGGCAAGAACGACGGAATGAGAGTGTTGGATCTTGTTCTTTTAACTGAATTAACGCATCCAGCAGCATCATGTCACGCCCTTCTTTCACTTCAAGGGTGTAATCTTGCATGCGTGGCGCATTGTCTACATCAGGATTGTAGCGATAAATCGAAAATTCTAGTTTCATAGTTTATTTCTCCGCAACTGGATTAACACCACGCATTAATAAGTACGAATCTTCGGTGGGAAGGCTTCACGCAACTTAGGTTGCATGTTCACTTCACGACGAGTCATCGTTTCAGATTGCGGTAGATATAATGAGTGACATAACCAATTTGCATCATCACGATCTGGGAAGTCAAAGCGGCTGTGAGCACCACGGCTCTCTGTACGGAAGTTTGCAGCTTGTGCAGTTGCATAAGCAGTTTCCATCAGGTTATCCAGCTCTAAACATTCGATACGTTGGGTATTGAACTCAGTTGAGGTGTCATCCAGACGCGCATTTTTCAGACGTTCACGGATTTCTTTCAGCTCTTCTAAGCCTTTCGCCATTGCATCCCCTTCACGGAATACGGAGAAGTTGTTCTGCATACAAGATTGCAGTGCTTTACGGATATCAGTTGGATCTTCACCCGTACGCGCATTTTCCCAACGATTGAAACGAGCCATTGCTGCGTCGATGTCTGATTCAGACGCATCACGCATTGGACCTTGTTCCATGATGGATTCATTCAAGTGTAAGCCAGCAGAACGACCAAATACCACGAGGTCAAGCAGGGAGTTACCGCCTAAACGGTTAGCGCCGTGTACAGATACACAAGCAATCTCACCCACAGCAAACAGACCTGGAATCACTTCGTCTTCGCCTTTTTCGTTATAGCGAATCGCTTGCCCCGTCACTTTAGTTGGAATACCACCCATCATATAGTGACAAGTTGGGATAACTGGGATTGGCTCTTTAACTGGGTCAACGTGGGCAAAAGTACGAGATAATTCAAGGATACCCGGTAAACGAGATTCCAGAACATCTTTTCCTAAATGGTCCAGTTTCAGTTTCGCGTGTGGACCCCATGGGCCATCACAACCGCGACCTTCACGGATTTCAATCATGATTGAACGTGCAACAACGTCACGACCAGCAAGGTCTTTCGCGTTTGGTGCATAACGTTCCATGAAGCGCTCGCCATCTTTGTTCAGCAGGTAACCGCCTTCACCACGGCAGCCTTCTGTGACCAAAACACCTGCGCCAGCGATACCCGTTGGGTGGAACTGCCACATTTCCATATCTTGTAATGGAACGCCTGCACGCACTGCCATACCCACACCGTCACCCGTATTGATGTGCGCGTTAGTAGTGGATTGGTAAATACGACCTGCACCGCCCGTTGCTAAGATGGTTGCTTTCGCTTTGAAGTAAACCAGTTCGCCCGTTTCCATGCAGATTGCAGTACAACCTACGATATCGCCATCTTGGTTTTTCACTAAATCCAGTGCATACCATTCAGAGAAAATCGTAGTATGGTTTTTTAAGTTTTGCTGATACAGAGTATGTAACAGTGCGTGACCAGTACGGTCAGCTGCCGCAGCAGTACGTGCCGCTTGCTCGCCACCGAAATTCTTAGACTGACCACCGAATGGGCGTTGATAAATACGACCATCATCAAGACGAGAGAAAGGCAATCCCATATGTTCTAATTCAAGGATAGCTTCCGGTCCTGTTTTACACATGTATTCGATAGCGTCTTGGTCACCGATATAGTCGGAACCTTTAACGGTGTCGTACATGTGCCATTCCCAGTTGTCAGGGTGTGTGTTACCAAGTGCAACAGTGATACCACCTTGCGCTGACACAGTATGAGAACGAGTTGGAAAAACTTTAGATAACAAAGCACAAGATAGGCCTTGTTGAGAAATTTGTAGTGCTGCGCGCATACCTGCACCGCCCGCACCGATAACGATAGCGTCAAACTCTCTGATTGGCAGATTCATTTTATGCACCCCACACAACAATTGTTCCGTAAATTAAGTAAGCCAGTAAACCAACCACGATGGCCAGTTGCAGCACTAAGCGAATCGCCAGCGGCTTAACATAGTCAGTCAGTACTTGCCACATACCAATCCAGGCATGCACAAGAATCGAGAACAATGTGAGGATGGTGAATACTTTGGTCACAGAGGAGGCAAAGAAGCCACGCCATACTTCATAGGTAATATCATTAATTGCTACGAAGCCAACAATGTAGAGTACGTAGAGGACGATAACAATCGCCGAACCACGGATTAGCAGCCAGTCCTGGATACCAGTACGGCCTAAAGCTGATGCATTACTTACCATACTAAGATCCCCGCCAGAATTGCCAGAATTACAGTAATTACAAATGTAATTTTTGCGGATGAGTTACCCGCAGCAAGGGTTTCATCAACACAACCGAAATCCATCAGCATATGACGAATACCACCACAAATGTGGTAAGCCAGCGCTGTTAAGATCCCCCAAAGAATGAACTTGGCAAAAAAGCCAGTCATTATTTCAGACGCGTATTGAAAACCTTCTGGAGAGGAGAGAGAAGTCCCTAGCAACCAAAGCAGAATACCAACTGCGATGAGAGTAATGACGCCAGAGACACGGTGCAAGATCGACGATATTGCAGTAATCGGAAAGTGAATCGTCTGCAAATCAAGGTTGACAGGTCTTTGTTTTTTCACAATTTTGCCCACACAGCTCTTTATTATTTTCCATCCTCCGGACCTGGGGTGGAAATCAGACAGCGACAGGGGTACAAAATGCAACTTAACACAAACTTTAATCCATCATGTTTGAATAAAGTTGCATACTGATCACGCTGGGAACTCCTACTCAGGGTAATCCGGAGACCTGGCGCCAGTATAAAGTCTTCACATTGCTATTACAATTCCCACACAAAAGGTTTGGAGACATTTAGCCCGAACAGTGAGAAGGATCACGATTTAAACATTTTATATAAATGTGCTTATCTTATTTGACAATGATTCAACATTTATCTTACATATATGCCTGATAGATTTATCTGAATACGTTACGGATGACCCAGAGTCGTGTAGTAATGTGAATGAGTATGCAAGTATAAACAAAAGTTATGAAAGTTGTTTCCCTTACCACAAATAATGATATTGTAGAGAAAACAACAAAAAAAGAACATAACGCCCTATACACTCGCAAACAACCTAACCACATTGTTATCGGTATTGATATTGGTTGCCGGATTTCAAGGTTTTATGTGATATCCCGCTGATTTTCTCAACACACCGATAGAACAATGCTCAAAGACGCAGTATAACGCTGAGTTCTGGGTTGTTGAGTGTGGATTATCAAGCGCTAAGGAGACCGTAAATGGCTGATAACAAAGCTAAGATAATGACTGGAAGTAAAGGTGATTTCGAACTAGACATCCTAAGCCCGACCATTGGCCAAGATGTTATCGATGTACGAGCTTTAGGTTCTAAAGGGTTCTTCACATACGACCCCGGTTTTACTTCTACCGCATCCTGTGAGTCAAAAATTACCTATATCGATGGTGATAAAGGCGTTCTACTCCACCGTGGTTTCCCAATTGATCAACTCGCCACTCAAGCCTCATACCTTGAAGTCTGTTATATCCTGTTATACGGCGAAGCTCCAACCCAAGAACAGTACAATACATTTAAAAATACGGTGACTCGCCACACCATGATCCATGAGCAAATCACTCGCATGCTTAATGGTTTCCGTCGTGACTCTCACCCAATGGCCGTTCTGTGTGGGGTAACAGGTGCTCTAGCAGCGTTCTACCACGATGCATTAGACGTTAATAACCCTCGCCACCGTGAAATCACCGCTTACCGTCTGCTGTCTAAAATGCCGACCGTTGCAGCGATGTGTTATAAATACTCTATTGGTCAACCTTTTGTTTATCCTCGTAATGATTTATCTTACGCGGGTAACTTCTTGCACATGATGTTCTCTACTCCATGTGAAGAATATGTGGTTAACCCAGTACTTGAGCGCGCAATGGACCGTATTTTGATCCTGCACGCTGACCACGAACAAAACGCATCAACCTCAACAGTCCGTACCGCAGGTTCTTCCGGTGCTAACCCATTTGCGTGTATTGCAGCAGGTATCGCGTCTCTGTGGGGACCGGCTCATGGTGGCGCTAACGAAGCATGCCTACGTATGCTTGAAGAGATTCAAACTGTTGAGCACATCCCAGCATTTATCGAACGTGCAAAAGATAAAAACGACTCTTTCCGCTTAATGGGCTTCGGTCACCGTGTTTATAAAAACCATGACCCACGCGCTACCGTTATGCGTGAAACTTGCCATGAAGTACTGAACGAGCTGGGTCTAAATGATAGCCTGCTTGAAGTGGCTATGGAATTAGAACGCATCGCGCTGAACGACCCGTACTTCATTGAGAAGAAACTGTACCCTAACGTTGACTTCTACTCAGGTATCATCCTAAAAGCAATGGGTATTCCATCTTCAATGTTTACCGTTATCTTCGCGATTGCACGTACTATTGGTTGGATTGCACATTGGAACGAAATGCACGATGAAGGTCTGAAGATTGCGCGTCCTCGCCAACTGTATACTGGCTACGACAGACGTGAATTCAGTTCTGAGTTAGACAAAAAGTAATTTAACTCACTCATCATTAAAGCCTCGAAGATTCGGGGCTTTTTAATTTCTAACGTTCTATTTTTATTCTATTTTTTTAGTCTTGATTCACCGCGGTATTCCCGAGGTGTCATCCCGCTCATTTTGCGAAAAAAACTAATAAATGCGCTGTCACTGGTCAAACCTAACTCTTGAGTAATAAATCCATAGCTTTTCTCCTGTGCTAATAACTCTATCCCTTTGATAAACCGCCATTGTTGTCGCCACGCTTGGTAGCTCATTCCCGTCTCTTTTAGAAATATTCGTGTAATGGTCTTCTCACTGGCACCAACCGTTTGAGCTAATTGGTTCAAAGGTGGAGGAAGCCGTTCGAGATCAAGGGACTTAAAGCGTCTATCTTGAGGTAAAGAAAGTCGCGTCGGCTCTACTGTTGCACATTGTAATTCATCAATAAAAACAGGCAGTAACCTTGCGAGTCGCCCTTCTCGCCAGTCACTCTCAAAAGGTGCCACCGCGATACGTTCCAACAATTCTCGAAGCAAAGGAGAGATACTTAAAATAGACACCTGACCAAATATTTGCTGCGCATATTCTTGGCTTAAGTAAACAGACCGATATCCTACCGAAGCGCGCATTTGTGCTCGATGCTGTGTAAATGGCGGGATCCACGCAACTCTCCCCGGCGGCAACAGCGAGATATTGTTCTCTAAACTAATACGAATACAGCCTTGTTGTGTAAATAACAACTGCCCCATTTCATGGGTATGCGCTCCTGAATCATGTTGCCCCATTTGGGCTGCAATCCCCAATACGGGGGCATCATACCAGTGAGTTTGAAATTCATCCGTCTGTAATAACCACGCCATAAATGTCTCTTTTTTGATATTTATTGTCTTTATTATTGTAATAAGACAAAGAAAAAGCCACTAAAATTTGCGCCATTCCACATACTTTGAAAATAATAGGTAAATCAATATGGAACGCGTACTTTCATTATCTTTAGCAATAGCGCTAATGATGTTTCCGCAAATTGTCGAAACCATTTATAGCCCAGCGTTAACGGATATTGCAGCTGCATTTCAGGTGAATGCCGAACAAGCCTCTCAAACGCTTTCGCTATATTTCTTCGCTTTCGCTTTTGGAGTCGTATTTTGGGGCAGAATGTGTGATGTGATTGGGCGTCGTCCCACTATTTTGCTTGGGTTATTTCTGTATGGAATTTCCTCTGTAAGCACTCTTTTTGTCTCACATTTCTATGGGTTACTGTTACTGCGTATGTTATCTGCGTTTGGTGCTGCGGTCGGCTCTATTGGCACACAAACCATGATGCGTGACAGTTTTCAAGGTCATAAATTAGCCAAAGTTTTCTCAGTGATGGGCATCGCCTTAGCGATAAGCCCCGCGCTTGGTATGATTTTCGGTGCCAGCTTAGTTTGGCTAGGTAGTTACCGAGCCGTTTTTATGGGTTTGGCTCTCTTAGCCGCCATACTTTTGTTATGGTCATGTTATAAGCTTCCTGAGACCAAACCACAGAACGTGATCAAAACCCCATTTTTAACCACGTTTTTACACATGTTAGGGGATAAACGAATTTTCCAAAATGTGATGTTGATTGCATTTTTCAACATTAATTTATTCAGTTACTACCAGCTTGGACCCTTTATTTTTGAGCAATTAGCGTTCAACCAGCAACAATTTGGTCTAACTGGAATTCTGTTAGCATTTGGTGTTGGTCTCGGTTCACTGATCAATCGCACATTATTGACGAAAAAGTGGTCACCCGAAAAGCTCGTCAAATCGGCAAGTGGCGTTTCTTTAATCAGCGGCGGCTTAGTTTATCTACTACAGGATAGTATTTGGTTTGTACTACCAGTCATGGGCATTGTGGTGGGCTATGGGGTCGCGATTCCGAATATTTTGGCGCATGCTCTAAATCATTATCAAGACAGAAAAGGCACCGCCGGCGCAATTTTAGGTCTGTTTTACTATTTAGGATTAGCGCTCGGATTAATGGCCGCCGGCGAGGTTCAAAACCTAGGATTAGTGCTTATCACTTCAAGCTTAATTCTGGTTTTAGTGGCTTTAAAATACCGGACTTAAATCAAACTTAAATTTGATATTTAACGGAAAAAAATCAAATTATCTTTATTACATAGCTATTACATAG